>JAPLWR010000075.1:0-371 GCA_026396495.1 Candidatus Magasanikiibacteriota bacterium
TGATTAACCTTAATTAAAATAGCGTTGGCGGCTTTATCAGCAATACCCCTTTGTAGGCGTTCTACATTAGTAACAAACAAGTCATCGCCTACCAATAAAGCTTTGGACTTTTGAGCTTTCAAAGCCAAATTAAATTCCTGCCAAGATTGCCAATCATCTTCAGCAAAAGGATCTTCCAAAGAAATTAAAGGATATTTTTTCATCCAAGACAAATAAACTTTGCCTAATTCTTTACCAGATAATTTTTTACCATCTAAATTATATTTTCCCTTCTCGTAAAATTCTGAGGCTGCCGCGTCTAGCGCCAAAGCCACATCTTTGCCTGGTTTATAACCAGCGTTGGCGATAGCCTTCATTAAAAATTTCAAAGC
>JAPLWR010000075.1:428-8656 GCA_026396495.1 Candidatus Magasanikiibacteriota bacterium
CCATCCTTTTTTAAAAGAGATTTTAAAGAATGAAAAACTTCGGCACCAATTCTGACGCGCTCGGCCATTTTTTTATTCTGTGGCACCAACATAAATTCTTGAATAGATAATCCAGAATCGGCATGTGCCCCACCATTAATAACATTCATCATACCCTGGGGGGGTTTAAATTTGGTAGAGAAATTAAAACTTTCAGCCAAATATTGATACAGAGTTTGATTTTTTTCTTGAGCAGCGGCACGAGTAGCAGCCAAAGACACACTTAAAATAGCATTGGCACCAAGCTTAGATTTATTTTTAGTTCCGTCTAATGCTAATAATTCTTGATCTAATTCTGCAATGGAAGAAAGATCTTTTCCAATAATTGCAGGCGCAATTTTGTCATTAACATTTTTAACTGCTTTTAAAACACCCTTACCACCATAACGTTTCCCACCATCACGTAATTCTAAAGCTTCATGTGTACCAGTAGAGGCGCCAGATGGTACAGCCGCTACGCCAATTGCACCAGATTCTAAAACAACTTTAGTGGAAACAGTAGGATTACCGCGAGAATCCAGAATTTCACGAGCGTGGATTTGAGATATTTGCATAAAAAAATGATTTATTTTATTAGGATTATTATAGCAGAAAATAATACAACAGAAAAGGCCTTGAAAACTTACTGAAATTAGATTATTATATATTAACTACTAAAATTTTTTATGCAAAAAACAATTCTTTTGATCTTAGACGGCTGGGGTGTGGGAGAAAATTCTGATCATAACGCTATTTTTAAAGCCGCTCCTCCATTTTATAACCAGCTCCTCCAAAAATTTCCCAATACTATCTTGCACGCCAGAGAAGAATCTGTTGGTTTACCCAAAGGTTGTTTATCTGGATCAGAAGTGGGACACCTGACTATGGGAGCAGGTCGCATTGTCTGGCAAAACGTAGCTAAAATAGATAACTCCATTGATGATGAAAGTTTCTATCAAAATCAAGTTTTACAGAACACCCAGGCTCATCTAAAAAATCATGGCGGCAAATTACATTTAGTAGGTCTTTTAAGTAATGGTGGTATTCATTCTCATATCAACCATATTTTAGCTCTAATTAATTGGGCTAAAAAAAATAATATCCCCAGCACCTCACTCCATCTTTTTTTAGATGGAAGAGATATGCCACCCATGAGCGCCGCTAACCTAATCAAAAAATTACAAAAAGAATTTACTTCAGAAATTCAAATCTCCACCTTAATTGGACGGTCTATTGCCATGGATAGAAGTATGAATTGGGATAGAACAATAACTGCTTTTAATTATCTTACCCAACCACAAGAAATTACCGCTCAAAAACCAATAGAATTTTTGGAAGAAGAATACAAAGAAAATATTGGTGATGAATTTATTGAACCCACTAATTTTGATAATAAAATAATTGATAAAAATGACGCCGTGATCTTTTTTAATTTCCGCGCCGACAGAATGCGTCAAATGTTACACCTTTTTTTAAAAACTGCTCCCCATACTGTGCAACAAACTGTTGCTGTCCCAGAAAATTTATTTTTAGCCAGTCTCACAGAATACGATAAAGAATTTACACCCGTGCAAATTTTGTATCCTCAAGAAACTCCTATGAATACTTTAGGAGAATGGATTTCCAGCCAAGTGAAGCTGTTTTTGTCAATGAAGATAGACTGGTCATCCCCTCTCTAGGATTAACTAATTATGCGTCTAATCCGGAAATGAGTTTACGCGAAGTCACCCAATCATTAAAACGCGCTATTGAACACGAAGCTTTTGATTTTATCGTTACCAATTTTCCCAATGGAGACATGGTTGGTCATAGTGGTAATCTAGAAGCTGGTATTAAGGCGGTGCAAGAAATAGATTTGGCTTTATCGCAAATTATTCCTGCGGCCGAAATTCATGGTTATACTGTTTTAATTACCTCTGACCACGGTAATATTGAAATGATGTACAATGGTAATGAACCGCACACCGCTCATACATTTAATAACATCCCTTTAATAATTACTGATCCTAAAATTCAACTCCCCCCTACTGGTTACCTACACCAAATTGCCCCCACAATTTTAAAAATTATGGGTCTGCCTCAACCACCAGAAATGACTAGTAAATCTTTAATATAAAGTAAAAAGAGCCCGCCTTCAAGCGAGCCCTTTTTACTTTATTTAAAAATTAAATGTTGTTTTTGATTCCGTTTTTAATCTTTTGCCACGTATTTTATTTAAATCTGTTTCCAAAGCTATCAAATCAACACGAAAAAGTATAAAACTTCTAGGTCCATTAGTTTTGTCCAAAGTAAAACCATTTTTTTCTAATTCGGCTTCAACTGCCTGTTGTTTTTGAAATGGACTATCTTTATATTTTCTTAAATCAGCAATTTTTCCCAAATCTACAGAAACCTTAGCTAAATTACCAATTGAGTCCTTAAAATATAAAACATCAGCGAGGGAATCATAATAAGCGGCACCAGTTGGCATGGCTTCCATTTTTTCAGACAACCCTTTAAAGAAAGATACTGAATCCTCCTCCACTTGCTTCATATCTTCCATATTCATAATAACCTCTTTATGTAATCTAATGAAACTCGCTAAGTCTTCTGCCCTTCCTTCTCCTTCAATTTTTTTCATAGCGTTATCCACCTCTTCTTGTGTTCCGATAAAAACTCCTTCGTGTTTTCCCGCATTAATTTCTCTCTTAAGTTCTTTATAAGCTTCAGTCCCCACTGGAGGGGCTTCTTCTGGAGTAACAAAAGATCTTTCACCGCTCATATCTTTATATTTAAATTAATTTATAATAAAATTATAGCACAAATTAAACCTTTTGTCAATCATAAAAAAATAAAAAAGGTGAGGCTGTACAGCTTCACCTTAGATGTTTTAGTTACACTTTCTTTGTAGGAATAATGAACCGATCAAGATCATTTACCCAAGCAACCAAGGGACCTCCATAATCCACCCCACAATGAAGCAGAAGCCTTTTGCTTGTCTTAGTGGGTTTGGAAAAATGTTGATGGCCACTAACCACCATCTTTTCTGCCCCATGCACAATGGTTTGAGCTAACTTGTGTGAAAAAACCTGCTCCGGACCCCGTGCACCGTGATCTCCTCCCTGCAAAAACAATTTTTGCTCCTCCCAAGGCTGAAGATTCAACCCGGCATGAACAAAAATCTGCTCCGCGGTTTCATAGAACAACGGCAAACCAAACAAAAAATCCCGATGACTGTCAGGCATTGCCCACCACAATTCGACAATTGCCTTCCCCCAAGCAGTTTTGTCATCAAAGAAATCCTTAGAAGGAAGTTTTACACCATAACTTTGTAGGGTCCCATCTTCATGACCGACAGCCCAACGGCCCAACCAATACTCCCAATTTGGATGATAGGTATTCAAAGCCATACGTAAGACAAATTCATGGTTGCCAGCTAAAAATACATTTCCTTCCTTCTGCAAAGCAACACACAAATTCATCAACTCTTTTACATTAGGTCCGCGATCAACATAATCACCCAAAAACAATAGGCGGTGATCTTGAAGAATTCCACGTTGTCTACAAAAAGAAATAACCCCTTCTACTTCTAGTAGATGACCATGAGTATCGGGAAAAACCACGAAAGGTTGGAGATTATCCATTTTTCACTCCTGCGAAAACCCTGGATTACCTGGGTCTTTATTGTAAGTTGTTAATACCTGGTTAGTCTAAACCAGACATTGCATTGTAATAAAAAAGCCCCCTAAAGTCAACCCCCTCTTTATAAAAAAAAGAGCCCGCCTTCAAGCGAGCTCTTTTTAAAATTTTCTTATTCTATTTCGTAAATAACGTTGACACTAACTTTAATTTCCATACTACCAGTTTGGATATCTGGTGATGGAGCGCTTGCTCCTCCACCCATACCTTCAGCCATACCATAGGCTTTCATTGGATAAACATCACTAGGAGTGTATTCATTATAAGAAATAACCTTAACAATTCTCACACCCAAAGATTTAGCTAAAGCGTCCGCCTTTTCTTTAGCATTCTTTAAAGCTTTATCCCTTGCAGAAGCACGTAAATTTTCTTGGTCATCAATGATAAAGTTTAAACTACTAACTTGGTTAACCCCCACTTCGCCAACTTTAGCTAGGACGGAACTAATTTTGGTTAAATCTCTAATCTTTAAGGTAACCGATTGATTAACAGTATAGCCAGACAAAAGACTCTTACCGTCGGTATAATCATATCTAGGATAAACAGAATAATTGCTGGTTTGGATATCTGCATCAGCCACACCTAATTTCTTTACCTCGGCAATTAATTTGTTCATCTTCTCTGTATTTTCTTTTTGAGCAGTAGCTACATCTTTGCTTTCTGTTACAAAACCAATATCGGTCATAGCCACATTAGGGGCACCAGTTTCCTTTCCTTCGCCACTAATAGAAATGGTATTTTGCATTCTATCGGCTTTGCCAATAAAATTGTACTTCTTTACATTATTGCGAGCTAAAGTTCCCACTAAGACAATTAAATAAACAAGCAAGATGCCTGCAAGTAATCTTAGCATTACTTTCCCAAAATTTGGACCGCAAGTGCATTTTCCACTTTTGGGATCGCAGGTACAATCTTTGCCCTGACACATTAAACACATAGTGTTATAAAATTAATAATTAAATTTAAATTTATTCAAGAGATTGAAGCCCTGGTAATTTTTTTCCTGAGAGATACTCTAACATAGCTCCTCCACCAGTAGAGATGTGATCTACATATTGTACCATTTTACTCCTTGCCATAACAGCCAGGGTCTCTCCTCCACCCACAATTCCATAGGCTGGTCCCTTAGATCTAGCTCCCACTAAATAAGCGATAGATAAGCTGCCTTTATCAAAAGGGTGCTGCTCAAAAAAGCCCATTGGGCCATTCCAAATAATAGTGTTGGCTTTTTTAATAATTTCTGCCCAAGCTCTAACAGTATGTGGGCCAATATCATAAATAGCTAAATCACCCACACAAACTTTTTTAGAATGTTTTTCTACCGGACAATGTTTGTACTCTTGAGAGTCTTTTCTGCCCGCCACTACATCTACGGGAATAAAAACTTTTTTATTTTCACCAATTTTTTTGGCCTCTGCTAAATATTCTTTGCCAATATTGGAAGATCCTACTTCATAACCTAAGGCTGCCAAAACCGTGCTAGATAATCCCCCACCAAGTAAGACTTGGTCGGCTTTAGGTAATAATTTTTTAATGACCGGCAACTTAGTTTCAAATTTTAATCCACCCATTATCACCACTACTGGCGCCTTGGGTTTTTTAAGAACATAATCCATGGCTTTAATTTCTTCTTCCAAAAGTAACCCAGCATAACTAGGTAAATATTTGGTAATTGCACAAATAGAAGCAGCTTTCCTATGAGACACACCAAACGCTTCATTAACAAAAATATCTCCTAATTTTGATAATTCCTTAGCCAAAGCAGAACTATTAGTTTCCTCTCCTTCTTCAAAACGAATATTTTCTAATAAAATAATCTGTCCGTTTTTCATAGTCCTGACCTGATGTTCTACAATTAAACCATAAACATCATCTAATTTGGTAATCTTTTTTTTCAAGGCTTCAGAGACAAAATCAGCTACACCATTTAATCTTAATCCCTCCACAATTTTACCATCTGGCCTGCCCAAGTGCGCCACCAAAATAATTTTAGCTTTCTGTTTCACTAAATATTTGATAGTAGGTAAAGTGCGTTCTATTTTAATAGCATCTTCTGGTTCAATCTTCCCCTCTTTGTTAAATCCCACATTAAAATCCACGCGCATTAAAACGCGTTTGCCTTCCAAATTTTTAAGTTGACGAAGATACTTCATATACTATTTTTTTACGCGCCAAATTTTTCTACAATTTCTACTAAACGCTGAGAGTAACCCATTTCATTATCATACCAAACAACCACCTTAGCCATGTCTCCACCTAAAACTTTAGTCAAAGATAAATCCACAATCCCAGAAGCAGGATTGCCGACAAAATCTGAAGAAACTAAAGGTTCATTAGTCACAGCCAAAATACCTTTTAATCTTTCACTTTTTGAAGCTTCAGTTAAAGCCGCATTAATTTCTTCCGCAGTAGTTGGTTTAGATAAAATAGCGGTAATATCTGACAAAGACACTACTGGCACTGGCACGCGCAAAGCAATACCATCAAACTTACCTTGTAAGTCTGGTAAAACTTCTGCAACAGCAATGGCAGCACCGGTAGTAGTAGGCACAATATTTTCTGCGGCAGCCCTGGCGCGACGCAAATCTTTGTGTGGACCATCTTGTAAATTCTGATCATTGGTATAACCGTGCACTGTAGTCATCATAGATTTGACCACGCCGAATTCTTCATTTAAAACAGCCATGACTGGAGCTAAAGAATTGGTAGTGCAAGAAGCATTATTAATCACCACAGCCTTTTCATTTTTTAATTCTTCTTCATTAACACCCAAAACATAAGTTGGGACGTTGCCACCTTTAGCAGGGGCAGAGATAACAACTTTTTTAGCACCGGCAGTAATATGAGTTTTGGCGCCTTCTTCACTGGTAAATTTGCCAGTACTTTCAATTACCACATCCACATTTAAATCTTTCCATGGCAAAACTGATGGATCTTTAGAGGCATAGACAGGAATTTTTGTCCCATCAACAATAATATTTTTTTCATCGGCAGTTACTTCATGACTCCATTTGTGATAAGCAGTATCATATTGCAATAAGTGAGCCAAAGTCTTGGTATCGGTTAAATCATTAATGGCTACAATATGGAAATTTTTTCTCCCCCAACCGGCTTTAAAGGCCTGACGGCCGATACGGCCAAATCCGTTAATCGCGATGTTCATAGTATCTTATTTAAGAATTAAAATCAGCTCTATTATAACAAATTTCGTTATAGGTAAGCAAATAAAAAACCAGGGCACTGCGCCCCGGCTTTTTGATTTTACTTTAAATCCACTTAGTAAACTTTTTCTTGTTAATCCTCCTTTTAGGAACTTTTTCACCAGGATAACCAATGGCAATACCAATGGAAAACATATAGGGAATTTTAAATTTCTTCTTAATGTCTAGAGCTGCTGGATAAATATCGGCAATGGGTACAGCCCCTAAACCTAAAGAATGGGCAGCTAATAAAACATTTTCCATACAAGCCCCAATGCCTACTATTTCCACAGAAAAGGAATATAAAACTCTTGCTTCAATTTCAGTCATCTCAAAAATTCCTTTAGAATACGGCTGTTTGTCAAAAATTAAAATTAAAGCTGAAGAATCACGAATAATCTGAATTGACTCTCTAGTAGTATCTGGCACAGTGGTAATTTTTTGACCTTTAGTATTCTGAGGTACCCGAGCGTATTTATGAAAATTTTTTTCAATAGATTTAGCTACTTCTTCTTTTTCTTCACCTTCCACCACTACTAAATACCATGGCTCAGAATTTTTAGATGAGGGAGCACGCAGACCTGCTTCTACTATGCTTTCTAAATCTTTTTTAGAAACTTTTTTATTTTTAAAAACACGAATACAACGACGAGTAAAAATTTTTTCTAATAATTGATTAGCCATATGATTATTTTATTCTTCTTTCATTTCTTGAAAAGATTTACCTAAATATTCTCTACCTAGATCATCTAATCCTTTGGCGATCCTCTCTGGTAAAGTTGTGCTGGGCTGATTAGCTGGATCCATTTTTTGTTGCCACTCTCTTTTACAAGGACAATTTAAAGAATCAGCTGCGGCCATAATTCTATCATATTCATCACCTGATCCTGAAAAATCTAAAATTAAAGGCATAATAACATCATCGCACTCTTCACACCCCTTAACTACTTTAATCTTAGGATCCATAACCACAAAACCATAAAATCTTGTTTCGTGACACAAACCCTTTCCTAATTGGCGCATAATCTCCACTACCGACCAATGACTGGGCAACTCATACTTTCCCTCTTGCTCCAGTTTACCCACCAAAGTAGAAGGACGAGAATTCATGGTCATAATAATTATTCTATCCACCAAACCCTTACCATAAAGTTCTCGAGCAGAAGCTATTACGTCCTCAACAGTTTCTCTTTCAGTGACAAAAGGAGGTTTGATCTGTAAATGACCAGCTACTCTCATCCTATATTTTCTGAGCAAAGCAATTTTATCTTGATAATCTTTTGGTAGATGTTTGTTAACCGCCCCTTCTCTAATTAAAGGATTTAAACTTTC
>JAPLWR010000075.1:8744-13683 GCA_026396495.1 Candidatus Magasanikiibacteriota bacterium
CTAAAATTTCTCGCATTTCTTTCAATTTTTCTTCGGTAATAAATTCTAATCTGGTTTCTGTAGCCATTTCCACTAATAAATGTTTAGATTTATTGGCGGCGATACGTTCTAAAATATGACGACGAACTTCTGGATACATTTCATTATCATCAAAAAAAGAGCCAACGGCATTAATATTAAAAAAACCATAATCATCATATCCAAAATTAGATTGTTCAATCTGGGTCAAAGCTTCATCAGCCTCACGTAATTGTTTTTCTACGCTAGGACGTTCTGTGGCAAAACCATAATCACACATTGTACAACCACCACGTAAAGCATGCCGACAACCAATAGTACAGAGAGCAGCTAAAGGAGCCAAGCGTCCTGGATGATGTTCTAAGGGTAAATTAAAAGAACCCCATTGATCAATGGTACGACGACCGCGTTCTTTACGCAAAGCGGTCATAATAGGATTCAAATATTTTTCAGCAACCCGCAAAACCTGATCTTGGGTCACGTCTCTTAATTTACTATCAACTGTTTCAGTGGCAGGAATTCCCATGTCACCTTCT
The DNA here is from genome assembly GCA_026396495.1 of Candidatus Magasanikiibacteriota bacterium. GTDB lineage: Bacteria > Patescibacteriota > Patescibacteriia > Magasanikbacterales > UBA10003 > GWC2-40-17. Next base: position 9,299 of record JAPLWR010000075.1, read on the forward strand.
CCAGGAGCAGATCTACCAATTTTAGTCATAATTTTATTTTTATCTTATTTATTACATCTTACAATAAAATACAATTTTTTAAAAGATACTTAAATTAACTATCCTTTAAAAAATAGGCGTCTCCCGTTAGGAAGACGCCAGTTGTTGCCATGCCAAGTAGCTCTTACCCGCGGACGACCAGGAACCGACAGCTGGAAGAGAACTTGTCGCTCAACCAGGTCAGACCGAGGTAATGATCACCGCGGTCCCAGCCGAAGTAGGGAAAGAGACAGTCAAAGTAGGCCTCATTGAAACTGTCATTCTGCCCCTGGGCTCCGAGGACGATGAGCGGGTGGGCCTTCTGGGCATCGGGATGAGAGGCGACATACTCCATCGCCCGCTTCATGCCAATGAGCACATAACCCTTCTTCCTTAGTACATTCTCAGCTTCGTGACCAGTGACAGTACGACCAAAGCTGTACTCCAGAATCTCTCTGTCACCAGTACCATCGTCCACAAGAGGAAAAGCTTCCTCCGTAATGTCGTTGTCATTCCGGTCCTGGTGGCAGTCCGAAAGAAGGGTATCAAACAAGCTCTTCAACATGGCCAATCCCTCTTTAAAGGTTATAAGGTACAATTGCCAACATCGATTATTGACTATATATTCTACCATTTTTTTACCTATTTGTCAAGAGGCGTATGTTCTCTTTTTTAAAAAATTGATTAAAATAGCTTAAATTAGCCAATCTTGTTTATAATAAATATGTAAACTAAAAACTTGACATATTAGACAAAACATGCTATACTTACTATAGATAAGCCAAAAAATAAGATCTCCCCTACTTTACCAATCCTTTAATATGAACGAATTTAAGCTAATTTTAGAGCAATTTAATCTAGAACCCTCAGCCGCCCAAATACTCATGTCCCTTTTAGAAACTGGAGAGATGCAGGTTAAAGACATAACTGCTAAAACTAAATTAAGCCGCACTTCAGTTCACGACGCTTTAAATTACCTTTTGGTTAAAGAGTTTGTGGAGTACCGTAAAACCGGCCGCAACGTTTTTTATCAAGCAGTGCATCCTTCCAAACTTTATAGCCTAATTGAGGAAAAGAAAAACAAGACCTCCCTACTCTACAAAGAGATGGAGGAAACGATTAAAACTTTAACTGGAACCTATAATTTATCTAAAGGCAAACCAGGTGTTCGCTTTTACGAAGGTCCAGAGGGTTTTGAAGAAATTGTCCTGCAAAATTTACAAGCCAAGGAAATTGTTTATACCTATGTTAATCGTGATGCGGCGGTTTTACAAAACAAAAAAACCATGGAAAAATATTTCGAGGCAATTAAAAAAAGTAATGTAACTGAAAAATTAATTTGCGCCGACACTCCTGATGCCAAAGAATTAAAAAAACGCTTAGCGGGCATTACTCAAACACAAATAAAACTTTTGCCACCAGAAAAATTCCCTTTTGAAGCTGGGATGGATATGTATGATGGAAAAATTATTTATGCCACCTACAAAAAAAATCAAAGCATTCAAGTGGTCATTGAAGACCCCGAACTTTGCAAAATGCAACGTCAGATTTTTGAAACGCTTTGGAGTCTTTTGCCCGAATAGTCTAAGTCAACAAAAAACCACCCCATCAAGAGGCGGTTTTTTAATTTTCATTTACATTGAGAATCTGGCGAATTTCTTAACTTGGATGTTCTCCCCGATGACAGCGATATTTTGTTTGATTAAATCCCCTACGGTAATTTTATCATCTTTAATATAGGCTTGATTTAATAAACAAGTGTCAGCAAAATATTTTTGCATCTTGCCTTCCAAAATCTTTTCAATCATGGCTTCTGGTTTACCTTCAGCTTTTAAAATTTCACGTTGAATATTTTTTTCTTTTTCCACTTCAGCTTCAGGAATTTCCTCAGAAGAAACGTAGAAAGGATTAGCGGCCACAATATGCATAGCAATATTATGAATCAATTCTTGAAAAGCTTCATTTCTGGCCACAAAATCCGTCTCACACCACACTTCCACCAATGCACCAGCTTTATTATTACTATGAATGTAAGCATGCACTAAACCTTCTTTGGTTTCACGATCGCCTTTTTTAGCAGCCTTAATAATTCCTTTTTTACGTAAGATATCAATAGCGGTTTCTTTATCGCCATTAGCTTCTATAATTTTTAGATCCTTCGATTTCACTCAGGATGACGCCAAGCGTCAATTAAATTTTCTTAATTTGTAAAAAGTCTAATTCTACTGGTGTTTCACGGCCAAACATAGACACCAAGACTTTTACCTTACCACGTTCTTCATTAATTTCTGCCACCTTGCCTTCAAAATTTTTGAATGGGCCATCCACAATTTTGACAGGTGAATCAACAGTGACATCAATAACAAATTTTGGTTCTTCCACGCCCATTCTCTTTTGAATGGCTTTGACTTCTTCTTCACTAATTGGAATTGGCATGGTACCAGAACCAATAAAACCAGTCACATTAGGAGTATTTCTAACCACATACCAAGAATCATCAGTTACATCCATCTCTACCAAAACATAACCTGGGAAAATTTTCTCAGTTACCACTTTACGTTTACCATTCTTAATTTTAATTTTCTTTTCAGTAGGAATAAGAATATTAAAAATTTTGTCGTGCATGCCCATGGATTCTATTCTTTGTTTTAAGCTATGAGAAACATTTTCCTCATAACCAGAATAGGTATGCAAGACATACCAACGACGGCCAAGTTGTTGTATTTGTTTTGGCATAGTTTAATTATCTTAAAGAGATGAATTTTTCTAAACCAAGATTAAAAATACCATCCAACACACCAAAGAACACAGCCACGGCTAAACATAAAGCCACCACAATTAAAGTATAACGAGTGGTTTCTTTTTTAGTAGGCCAAGACACTTTTAACAATTCCACCTTGGAGGTTCTGAAATAGTCGACAATTTTGTTGACCATAGACATAAATTTAAGGTTTTTAAAAAGGCCCTTGGAGGGCGCTTCTAAAGACAGTATAGATCAAAGTTATAAACAAGTCAAGAAAAAAGCTTAAAAAAACTCAATCTTGACAAACCCCCTAAAAACCAGTATAATCTTTTATAACCTTTTTGAGGAAAAACTCTTTAATTTTAGCCAAAATATGAAGCTCAATACCAAAACGACCCTAAAACTTTTCCTTAAAAGCAATGCCCACTACCCTTGGCTATTTGCCTTTATTCTGATTGGTATTGTTGGCGCTACCTTTGCCGAAGCCATCGGTCCTCTTTTTTACAAAGACTTCTTTGATAAAATGACCCAGGATTTAACCATAACCAATCCCCAAAGTTTGGTGCATATTTTAATTTATATTCTTTTAATTAATTTAGGCGGTCAAATGTTTTGGCGTTTAGCTATTATTTCTGCCAGCCTTTCAGAATCCAAAGTCATTGCTGATTTATCTAATTTTTGTTTCCGGGCTTTACATCGCCACTCTTTTTCTTTTTTCAATAATAATTTTGTCGGATCTTTAACTAAAAAAGTTAATCGTTTTACCAGATCTTACGAAGGTATCGTCGATAGATTTTACTGGGATTTTATCCCCCTCTTTTTAGGTGTTGGTATAATTTTGTTTGTTTTATTTAGTCGCAACTTTTGGTTGGGTCTGATTTTAGTTGCTTGGTGCATATTATTCATCACCCTCAATTTTCTTTTTCTCAAATTCAAATATAAATACGATCTTAAACGCAGTGAATTAGATAGTAAAGTCACCGGACTATTAGCTGACACTATCACTAACAACGCCAATATTAAATTACTCTGTGGCACAGAAAGAGAAACAGCTGCTTTTGCTGATCTTAATGAACAATTACGTCGTATTCGCAGTTTTGTTTGGACCATGGGCTCTATCTTTCAAGGTCTCCAGGGTTTTTTGATGGTGACATTGGAAATTGGAATTTTTTACTTAGCTATTGGTTTAAAACAACAAGGTATTCTAACCTTGGGAGATTTTGTCTTGATTCAAACCTACTTGATTCAAATCTTTAGTAAAATTTGGAATTTTGGTCATACCCTACAAAAAGTTTATGAAGATTTAGCTGAAGCAGAAGAAATGGCGGAAATTATCAATTTGCCAACCGAAATTAATGACCAAGAAAAAGCTACCGCTCTAAAAGTTACCCAGGGATTGATCGAATTTAAAAATGTGATTTTCAAATATAATAACAAAACTACCATTTTGAATAAATTTGATTTAACTATTAACCCAGGACAACGTTTTGCTTTGGTGGGTCCTTCTGGTGCGGGCAAAACCACCGTCATTAAATTGCTCTTACGCATGCATGAATTAGAAGGGGGACAAATTTTAATTGATGGACAAAATATCACAGAAGTAACTCAAGAAAGTTTGCACCAA
>JAPLWR010000075.1:13710-14052 GCA_026396495.1 Candidatus Magasanikiibacteriota bacterium
CTTTGGTTCCCCAAGACCCAATCCTATTCCATCGCTCACTAAAAGAAAATATTCGTTATGGCAAACCAGAGGCCACCGATGAAGAAATATTTGCGGCTGCTAAAAGTGCTCATTGCGATGAATTCATAAAAGCTTTACCAGAAGGTTATGAAACTTATGTGGGTGAACGTGGTATTAAATTATCTGGTGTCGAACGCCGACGTGTGGCCATTGCCAGAGCAATTTTACGTAACTCCCCTATCTTAGTTTTAGATGAAGCCACTTCCAGTTTAGATTCTGACTCTGAACATTTAATCCAAGACGCACTGGACTCTTTGATGAAAAACAAAACTGTCATTGTAA
>JAPLWR010000007.1 GCA_026396495.1 Candidatus Magasanikiibacteriota bacterium
GAACTAAAATTAATAAAAAGGCGTATTGTAAACCTTGCAAAGCATTAACCAAGGTTACACTAGCCATAGAAATGGCATAGTTAATTAACAAAAAACTAACGGCACCGGCCACTTGGCCAAACAAAAACAATGGGCCTGACTGACGTGCAGTCTCTTTATTTTGATGAAAAATGTCCTGGTAATTTTTTACATCTACCAATAAAAACATGGCAGCAATAAAAGTAGTCAAACGCACCCAAACAAAACCATTAACAAAAGATAAATCATTAAAAAGATATTTAGTTAAAGTATAGGATAAACCAAACATCAAGGCTGAAAAAACAGCTAAAAAATAAAATCTAGAAACACTTTTAGTATGACTTTTACCTAAAGAAATTAAAACCGTACCTAAAATAATAATTAAAAAAGCCACTATTTGTTTTACATTTAAGCGTTCACCTAAAAGAAAAAATGAAAATAAAAAAACAAAAATTGGTGACAATCCCCCAATAAAAGGTGTGGCCCTGGAAGATTCAGCTATCTTTAAAGCTTTAAATAGATATAGTAAAGCTAAAACAAAAGAAGCACCAGTAACCAAAGATACGCCAAAAAACCACCAACCAATCCAAGAAAAACCCCAAGGGGCCAAAACAAAACCAACTAAACCCAATAAGGAAATAAAAAAAACATAAACCGCTGGATTGGAAATTCTTTTAGAAATCAGAATTTTATCCACTACGGCAGCAATGGCGTTTAAAAAATATCCAATTATAGAAATGATTAACCACATAAAATAGTACCTTAATTATACCAAACTTTAAGAATAAAAAAAGGGTGCAAGCTGTTACGCTGCACCCTCTGTAGAACAAAATCAATTAAAGTTTTAGTTTTGATCGCGTTAGGCGATCAAATTCTGATGTTTTGCCGTAGCCAGTGACTACGACTGGGGCTCCTCGACAATCGTGGCGGGCTGCTTGGCCCAGGCCGGCGCATTCGGATTGAAGACGACTCCGTCCTCCTCACCGAGCGCCAGAAGGGACAGCCGAACAACCTCGATCACATTGTCCGGACCATTCAGATTCAGAACTCTGGAGAAACGGTTCTGGTTGTTGTCGCCCGGCTGCTTCCAACCGTTCTCACGGAGGAAGTTGGTACCGAGTTCAGCGGTAGAACCATTCTGGGGCTCCACCCGAACACGGAACAGCTCGTTGCCGAGATCGCGGTAGCCCACGCGACCCTTGGGGGTCAAGGCCACCACCACGTACTTGAACGTACGCTCGGTGCCGGCCATGCTGAAACCACAGTCCACCTTGGTCCCTTCCTTGATGGAAGCAATGACCTGCTTGGCCCAAGCCGGAGCATTGGGGTTGACCTTGGTAGACTCCAAACCCCCAACTGCGCCAAGGTGCTGCAACGCCACAGTCACAAGCTTCTTCATTCCTTCACGGTGATGAATAACCCTGGAGAAACGGTTCTGGTGGTTGTCGCCCGGCTGCTTCCAACCGTTCTCACGCAGAAAAGCAAAACCGAGATCAACCACAAAGTTCGACTGGGGTTCCACCCGAATGCGGTAGCTTCCCCCGCCCAGGTTGCGATANNNCGTACGGGAAGGGATTCTCGGTTCCAGCCATACGGAAACATTCTGGCAACGTGGCCAAGATACCCAGACTGAAAAAATGAATCAGGACTCTGAAGAGACGTCTTACCATGATTCTCCCTCCTTGCGAACGCCAGAAACTCCTGGCACATCAGATCCCCTCCTAAACGTAACCACGTCAGGAAGCTTTCCACCATAGGAACTTGCATAAGGACCTCGAGGAAAATCCCAGTCCCGTTCACCAGGAAGAAGAAACCCCTGGTCTGGATTTACCCCACTAACGGGATAAGCACCCATAGAAAACACGGGCTTGGCGAACTCCTCTTTGTACTTTTCAGGCAGTTCTTCTCCTCGAAGAGCAAAGATGGCTTCTGCC
>JAPLWR010000046.1 GCA_026396495.1 Candidatus Magasanikiibacteriota bacterium
AAAATTTTAAATTAAACATTTTTGTAAATTTATGCCTTCTTCCACTAATATCTTAAAGCCCAGAATTTACTTAACCGATCATGCTCCAGTTACAGAAATGCCTAATCTCATTTCTGTTCAAAAAAATTCTTATGACTGGTTTTTGCAAACTGGTATCAAAGAACTTTTTGAAGAAGCCTCACCGATTCGTGATTTTACCAATCGCGATTTGGAATTATATTTTGGCGAGCATTATTTAGACGCTCCTAAATTTGATGAAATTGTTTGTCGCAATAGAAATATTACTTATGAAGCCGCCTTGCGTGTTAAGGCTCGTCTTACTAACAAACGTACTGGCGAAAGCAAAGAACAAGAAGTTTTCATGGGTGATTTTCCTGTCATGACTAAAACTGGCACCTTCATTATTAATGGTATTGAACGTGCGGTGGTTTCTCAACTCATTCGTTCTGCTGGTGTTTTCTTTACCTCAGAAATGTTTCGTGGTCATCGTTACTATGGCGCCAAAATTATTCCTAATCGTGGTGCTTGGGTAGAAATTGAAACAGATGCTAATAATGTTATCTGGTGTAAAGTAGACAGAAAGCGCAAAGCTCCTATTACCATGCTTTTGCGCGCTTTTGGATATGGCACTGATGAAGAAATTAGAAAAGTTTTTAAAGATGTTGATACTCATCCTCAAGTAAGATTTATTGAAAATACTTTAGCCAAGGATACTTCTAAAGATGAAGATGCTGGTTTAATTGGCATCTATCAAAGAATTAGACCGGGGGATTTAGCTACGGCTGATAATGCCCGTTCTTTAATCCGCGCCATGTTTTTCAATTTTGATCGTTATGATTTTTCTGCTGTGGGACGTTACAAATTTGTCCAACGTTTTGCTGTCAAAGAAGAAGTGGATGTTCATGATAGAAAAAATCGTACTTTATCCAAAGAAGATTTAGCTACTATTATTAAAGAGGTCATCAGATTAAATATCACACAAGAAGAACCAGATGATATTGATCACTTAGGTAATCGTCGTGTTAGAGCTGTGGGTGAATTAGTTCAAAATCGTCTAAGAGTTGGTTTAGCTAGAATGGAAAGAATTGTTAAAGATAGAATGAGTACTTTGGATGTTACTTCTTTAACTCCAAATAAATTAATCAATGCTCGGCCAGTCATGGGTGTGACCCGTGAATTTTTCATGTCCTCTCAATTATCTCAGTTCATGGATCAAACTAATCCTTTGGCTGAGTTGGAACACAAAAGAAGATTGTCTGCTATGGGACCTGGTGGTTTGTCTCGTGATCGCGCTGGTTTTGATGTTCGTGATGTACACACCACTCACTATGGCAGAATTTGTCCTATTGCTACTCCAGAAGGACCAAACATTGGTTTGGTGTCTCACTTAGCTTCTTATGCCAGAGTAAATCAATACGGTTTTATGGAAACTCCGTATCGTGTTGTGGTTCAAGAGGTACAAAATGACCCTAAATTAACCGAAGGTGAGAAATTACAAGAAGATACAATGGATGCCAAGGGAAAATTAGTAGGTAAAAAAGATGAAAAAATTACTAAAGAGTTGGCTAAAGAATTAGCTAAGTTGAATGTAAAAACAATTAAAGTAAAACCTCGTGTTAGTAAGGAAATTATTTGGTTGAATGCTTTTATGGAAGAAAAGGGGACTACTACCTCTGCCAATACCAAAACAGATAAAGAAGGATATTTTATTAATGACAAAGCGGAAGTCAGAAAACACGGCGAACCCAGTTTTGAAGATGTCACTACTATTAATTATATGGATGTGGCTCCTAATCACATTGTCTCCGTGGCTACTTCTTGTATTCCTTTCTTATAGCATGATGACTCTGTTCGTGCTTTGATGGGTACAAACATGCAACGTCAGGCCGTCCCTTGTATTTGTCCTGAAGCCCCGTTGGTGGGTACTGGTATGGAAAGAAAAGCAGCTTTTGATTCAGGTCATGTTTTGGTTTCTGAAGCTGATGGTGTAGTGGCCGAAGTTGAAGGTGGAAAAATTCAGATTTTGGAAGATGGTGGGGGATTACGTACTTTCACTCTTAATAAGTTTGTTCGCTCCAATGCCTCTACTTGTTTTAATCAACATCCAGTAGTCACTCATGGGCAACGTGTTAAAGCCGGAGATATCTTAACCGATGGTCCTGCTATTTCTCGTGATGGTGAATTAGCCCTAGGCCAAAATATTTTGGTGGCCTTTATGATTTGGGATGGTTACAACTTTGAAGATGCTATTATTATTTCTGAAAGATTGGTTCAAAAAGACCGTTTCACTTCTATTCATATTGAAAATTACACCACTGACGTGCGCGAAACTAAGCTTGGTCCTGAATTAGTAACTTCTGATATTCCTAATGTTAGTGAAGAAAAATTAAAAAATCTTGATGCTGAAGGTATTATTCGCATTGGCGCCAAAGTAAAATCTGGTGATATTTTGGTAGGTAAAATTACTCCAAAAGGTGAAACAGAATTATCTGCTGAAGAAAAATTATTACGCGCTATCTTTGGTGAAAAAGCTCGTGATGTGCGCGATTCTTCTTTATACTTGGAACACGGTGAACATGGGACTGTGGTTGATGTAAAAATCTTCTCTGCCGAAAATGGCGATAAATTACCACCTGGCGTTATTAAATCTGTACAGGTTTCTATCGCTGATATGAGAAAAATTCAGGTTGGTGATAAAATGGCCGG
>JAPLWR010000021.1 GCA_026396495.1 Candidatus Magasanikiibacteriota bacterium
CCAGCAGAAGAATCTGGGGCAGAAGTAAGAGAGGAAAGTTTAATACTACGAAGAGAAGAAGTATTTGAGGTGGCAATAAGAGCATCCAGTAGAGTAGCGGCACCGTAAAATTTTAAGGTACCAGAAGCTGAAAGACTGCCAGTTATACCATCTAAGAAAATCCTGCCGGTATCTCCAACTTGGTAAGGTGAAACATCAGTCTGTCCCAGACGTAAAGAAGTTGGTGTAAAAGTAGAAGTAGCTAAACCAGTTCCTATTGTGAAAAGTGATCCGCCAGTTTGAATAGTAGACATTGATAACCTTGCATAACTATTACTTGGATCCATTAATTGAAATACGGGGGCATTACCTCCAATATCACCTGAACCTTTCAGACTAACGTAAGCTAATTTACCTGCCCCACCAACTGAAAAATCTACAACGGGAGCACCAAAAATAGAAGAACTGGCCACAGAAAATAAAGAATTGCCTAGATCATTTTTTAAATCCAGTAAATTACCTGTTTGCAAAGCGTTACCTTTAACCACTAAACCAGCAGAGGAAGGACTGCCCAAGTTGACACTTAAAGTATTAGAAGCAAAAACTTCACCAGCACCATTTACATAAAATACTCCAGTTTCTCTTCCCGTGTCCCTGCTAATAGTTAAAGAAGTTGGGTAAAGATATGAAAAGTTAGAACCTGTACCTACTGATAATAAAGTTGAAATAGTTGTGGTAGTAAGGCTGATATTTCCTGCCTCTGTCACCATCATAGGAGTGGCGGAATAAGCGGTTGCATCATCTGAAAATGATAAAGCAAAAACCGTTGTCGCCGCACCTCCTTCTGAATTGCTGGATAAACTCCACAGCTTTCCATTTATTGATGCATTTGTAGAGGATGCTGAACCAAGCGCTAAAGCAGAATATTGGCCATCTAAAGTACTTGGTGTCCCACTAATTAAAACAAAAGCGGGAGAACCATCATTGATAGCATAAGAATTCCTATCAATGGTTAAATTATTAGATAAATTCATCGTTGAAGAAGCAAAAATTGCCCCATCAAACCAGACAGGATAAGTAGAGGAAGTCATAAGAGCCAAAGCTCCATAGGTAGTACCAAAACGTCCCCAATCATTTACTCCTGAACCAGTTGCACCAAGATCAACTACGTTCCCAGCAGAAGTATAGCCATAAAATTTACAAACAACAGAATCAAAATAAATATTACCAGCAGAAGAATCTGGGGCAGAAGTAAGAGAGGAAAGTTTAATACTACGAAGAGAAGAAGTATTTGAGGTGGCAATAAGAGCATCCAGTAGAGTAGCGGCACCGTAAAATTTTAAGGTACCAAAAACACCACCAGTAGTACCAAAACCACCAACAGTTAAACTCTGTGGTGATAAATTAGAAAAATATGTGCCATTATTAACAACAACAGCACTAGGATTCAAAAAACCACTTGCGATCCCATCGTTTATAGTTAACTGACTTGGAGACAAAAGTCCATAGGATAAAGCTGTAGCACCCTCCACCTTTACTTGCGGTGGATACAAAGAACTACCCTGCTTTAAAACAAGACGCCCACTAGAATTAAGTGCTGTATTTCCTACAGATAAATTCACAAAATCACCGCCCAAAGTAGTAGTGGACAAACTAGCCAACTCATTACCACCAATATCAAACCACTTTTGGGCATAAATAGTTGTACCAACACCAGTAGGCATAAAAGATTGGATAGTGCCAGAGGTGGAGATATTTCCAGTTGTAGCATAAACAAAAAATTTACCATTATCAACAATTTCTTCATTAACATCAGTTGTAACACCTAACATTAACGCGTCTGCCGTTAGGGTAGAAGTCACCCCTGTACCATTATTTACCAACCTTAAATAACCCTGAGTATTATTTTGTACACCTAATTCCACATTAGAGTAGGTTTCACTCTGGTCAGCAACTACCAAAGCACCTCCTCCGTGCAAAAGAATAACTCCCTCTCCATCAGAGACATCTTTATTTCCTAAATTTAAAACAGTACCCTTTGGCCCTCCACTTCCAGAAGAGGTAGCTAAAGAAAACACCATGGTCAAGTATAGAAAGTAACTTATCCCCATCATTATTACTACCTGCAGTAATAGACAAACCACTTAGGCTATTACCACCACCAACATACAATGAGGAAGAAGAGTACACTGCCCCATCAAACCAGACAGGGTAAGTAGAGGAAGTCATAAGAGCCAAAGCTCCATAGGTAGTACCAAATCTACCCCAATCATTGGTGCCAGAACCTCCAACTACCGTAGCCCAAGTTAAAGAACCAGAACCATCATTTCTTAAAAAAGTATTAGCTCCACCTTGTGAACCTGTCCAAGAATAAGGAACATTATTAATACGAGAAAGATTGCCAAAAACAGAGAGGGTACCGGAAACAGAGGTGTTACCTAAATAATCAATATTAAAAACTCCTTGATCATAAAGACCAGCGTTGGAGCGATTTAAAGCAAACCTATTAGAACTAAAAAGAGAAAAATTATCAGTTGGGTCAGTCAAACGAACTTGTCCACCAAGACCACCATTATTGTTACCAATATTTAACTCCCAACCATTATTGGAACTAGAAGTAAACTGCATCATTGTTCTACCTAAACCATCCTGCCAGGAAGTAATAGCAGTATTAGATCCCTGATTAGCGTTAGCGCGAATCAATAGTGGCACGGCTGTAGTAGAAGAAGCTTGGATATATAATTGACCAAGACCATTTCCATCACCACCAATATCTAAATAACTCTTTGAGCCACCGGCAATTTTAACTGAACTGGAAGTGTACACCGCTCCATCAAACCAGACAGGGTAAGTAGAGGAAGTCATGAGAGCTAATGCTCCATAGGTAGTACCAAATCTACCCCAATCATTGGTGCCAGATCCTCCAACTACCGTAGCCCAAGTTAAAGAACCAGAACCATCATTTCTTAAAAAAGTATTAGCTCCACCTTGTGAACCTGTCCAAGAATAAGGAACGTTATTGATACGAGAAAGATTGCCAAAGACAGAGAGGGTACCAGAGGTGGAGACACTGCCATCTCCTCCCACATGGAACAAGCCACTTGGATTACTCAAAGTAGACGCGTGTATTATTTCAATTCCTCCAAAAGTAGAAGTTGTATCGTCGCCACCCACAACTAAACCATTACCATCAAGGTAAGTTTTTATCAAAGATGAGCCTGGATAAGTAAACAAAACTGAACCACCAGCATCAGCGGCTGTGCCATTTAACTTTAAGGCGCCACTATGTGAAGAATCCCCCAATGAAAATACGGCATTTTGTATATAAGAATAATTATTTCCATTTGTTCCTACAGCAGGCAAGATAACTGAACCAGTAGAAGTTGCAAAACTCCCAATTACATTCCCACTCCCATCCAACCACTGCTGCAAAGTATCATTATTACTATATTTCACTGATAACAATCCTGTAGAAGTAACACTATTAAAATTAAAGTTGCCCACAGCATCAGAAACCGGGAGATAAAGAGATGAAGAAACTGTATTAATACCTACCCCATCTAATTTTTTACTATTAAAAGCATAAGGAGAGGCCGTCACTCTTTTACGTGGGGTCATTTCAGTGTCACAACCAGTGTTAGGCCCAGAACAGACCGTCAAACCTAAATATAAGGCGTCGGCATTGAATAAAGTAGCCGGTAAGGCGTTAATACCACTATCCGTATCTCCCAAATTAACAGAAAAAATACCACCAGTAACAGTTACAGGAGTGGTAGTGACAGACCCACAAGAGCCAGCAGCAGTATATTGGCATGTGCCAATTGAAGCAGTATCATAAAGAGAAAATTTTAAATAATGAACACCATCAGTTACCAGATTACCCGTAGCATCTGTTAGTTTACCCTGAAAAGAAATTTGTTGATTAATAGCAGAAGAAGAATGAACCAAAAATAAACTTAGGAAAAAACCAAAAAACAACCCTAAAAACAAAATTCCAGGATTTGTCATCTTGCTCCCTTTCTTGTATTCATTTACTCCGTGCATGAATGATTCTTAATTGTTGATAACATTATACCACATATATATAGTGGTAGCTAAAAAATATCCACATCTTTTTTTCATCTTGATTAAAGCAACCATAAACTGCTATAATGCAAAGGATTCACAAATAAAATTTATGCCTAAAAACCACAAAGAACACAGAAAAAACAAAGTTAAGCAGATTAATCCAGAAATTAAACGTAGCTTGAGTGTTATTTTTCTTTTTATTCTAGCAGGGCTTTGTATTTTAAGCTTTTTTAATTTAGGTGGAGCGGCGGGATTTTATATTAATAAGGTTTCTGGCTTAATTTTTGGACAATTACGCTTAATTTTTCCTTTAGCAATTATCTTTACGGCCCTTTTAGTAGAATTTAGTGATAAATACCAAGGCAATAGTCGTCATATCTGGGGTTTTTTACTCTTAATTGTAGGAGCGGCAGGGATATCTCACTTAACAGAGCCAACAACTAGCGCCCTAGAAGTGGCTAAAGCTGGAGCTGGTGGTGGTTTTTTAGGTTTTGGAATTAGTTTTGCCCTACAAAAAGCTTTTGGTTTTTGGGCAAGCCTTACCATTTTAGTTGGTTTGATTTTAGCTTCAGTAATTTTATTGCTTAATACAACTTTAGCTAATATTTTACAAACACAAAAAAATCTTTTCTTAAAATTAGGAACCTTTGGAAAAATAGTCATTGGTGTTCTAACTTTGTTTGCAAGAAAATCACCTACAGTGGCTAACTATTCCGCTTCTAATCAAACTTTTGTCGGCACAGAACCAGAAGTAGAATTTCAAAGCCAAAAAATTAAAACAGAAAAAGCAGAAGAAAGTAAATTGGCTTTTGAACAAAAAAACCATGACAGAAATGATAATCTCAAAGATGCTCACGAAGCATTATTAGATGCCCCTATTTTTTCCTCCAAATCAACCCACAAATTACCACCCCTGACACTTCTTACTTCTTTAAAATCTCAACCTTCAGCTGGAGATATCAAAGGAAATCTCTATACTATTCAAAAAACTTTTTATAATTTCAACATTCCCGTAGAAATGGGCGAAGTAAAAGTAGGACCAACAGTTTCGCAATATTCTTTAAAACCAGCCGATGGTATTAAACTTACCCGCATTACTTCTTTGGGAGATAATTTGGCTTTGGCTTTAGCTGCCCATCCAATTAGAATTGAAGCCCCAATTCCTGGAAAATCTTTAGTGGGTATTGAAATTCCTAATCAAAAAATTGCCATAGTAACTTTACGAGAATTATTAGATTCAAAAGAGTGGCAAACTCAACGTGGCACATTAAAAGTGGCCGTAGGTAAAGATGTGTCTGGTCGTCCTTGGTTTACTGACATCTCCTCTCTTCCCCACTTATTAGTTGCTGGCGCCACTGGATCTGGAAAAACAATTTATCTAAATGCTTTAATTTTAAGTTTGCTTTTATCTCACACCAGTGAAACTTTACGTTTTATTTTTGTCGATCCAAAAAGAGTGGAATTACATTTGTATAATGGCATCCCCCATCTCTTAACCCCAGTTATTACTGACCAACAAAAAACAGTTAACGCTCTCCGCTGGACTATTGGAGAAATGGAACGCCGTTTAGAAATTCTTTCTAAATCTGGTAAACGTAATCTTAAAGAATATAACGCCGTGATGGAAGAATATTGTTTTTGTAATTGATGAATTAGCAGATTTGATGGCCACTTCAGGTGCAGAAGTGGAGGGTTCAATCGTACGCTTAGCCCAATTAGCTAGAGCCACTGGTATACATTTAATTGTGGCCACCCAAAGACCATCAGTAGATGTTATTACTGGCTTAATTAAAGCTAATTTCCCCGCCCGCATGGCTTTCTCTGTTACCTCTCTTATGGACTCCAGAACTATCTTAGATTGTGGTGGTGCAGAAAAATTATTGGGCCGCGGCGACATGTTATGGAGCGGTCCTGACATGAGTAGACCCCAACGTTTACAAGGTGCTTATATTTCTGAAGAAGAAATTAAAAAAGTCACTGAATTTTTAAAAAATGAAGAACTGCCACAATACATTGATGAAGTTGTCACCAAACAACAAGGCATTTTAGCATTGAACGGAGAATCTTCTAATGACGACGATGATCCATTGTTAGAAGAAGCGAAAGCCGTCTTGCTCCAAGCAGGAAAAGGATCTGCTTCTCTTTTACAAAGAAGATTAAAAGTTGGTTATGCCCGTGCGGCCAGATTATTAGATTTATTAGAAGCCAGAGGATTTATCGGCCCAGCTGACGGCGCCAAACCCCGAGAACTTTTATCTATCAATGTAGATGAAATACCCTCAACCGATGAAATGCCTGCAGAAGAAGCTGGACCAGAAAAAAAAGAAGATGATATAAAATTTTAATTTTTTATGAATTTATTTTCTAGTAAAATACTGCAGAATAAACCCTCAGCGGTTAATGCCTTGAAAGAAAATAGAATCAAGCAAGATTTTTCTATTGCCATAATTGCCAGACGTTTATCTATCTCTCCTAAATTTATAGAAAGCTTAGAAAACGCCAAATACAATCGTTTGCCCGGAGAAGTCTACATTAAAAATTTTATTAAAAAATATTCTGATTTTTTAAAATTAAATACCGCGGAAATTTTAGCCCAGTATGAAGAAGAACGCGCCAATGGATTTAAAAAACCAGAGAACAATCAATTCATTCCCGTTTGTAAAATAAAAAGCTCTGCTTTGATGCTCCGCAAAATAATAGTTGCCAGCCTAGTACTTTTTTTGATAACCTATTTGAGTCTGGAAGTGGGCGGTATTTATAAGGCTCCAAAGCTAATATTGGAATCACCCACTGAAGGCCAGGTAATTTTAGACTCCAACTTGCTAGTAAAAGGCCTAACCAACCCAGAAATGAAGGTACAGATCAACGGGGTAGAGACTGTTAGTGACGGCGAGGGAAATTTTTCTGAAAATGTTATTTTGAATGCTGGCAACAACCAAATTATAGTAACAGTTATAAAAAAACACGGTCGTTCTCAAACTGTAACTAGAAATGTTGTTTACCGAGAAAAGAAAGAAAATGTTTCGTTTAATAATTAAAAAAATTAATAATTAAGAATTTTGTTTGTATGGCAAAAAAAGTTAACAATGAAAGATTTGAAGCCGCAGAAGAAGCAATGCGCCAAATTAAAGAACGGTTTGGTGATGGTTCTATCATGCGTTTGGGGGAAGCTAAAAAGATGCAAGTAGATACAGTTCCTACAGGTTGTTTATCATTAGATTTAGCCTTAGGCGTGGGAGGAATGCCTCGCGGTCGCATTATTGAAATCTTTGGGCCAGAAGCATCTGGAAAAACCACTTTAGCTTTACATGTAGTAGCAGAATTACAAAAAATGGGTGGAGTAGCAGCTTTTGTGGATGCGGAACACGCTCTTGATCCAGATTATTCTGCTAAAATTGGAGTTAAAACCAATGAACTTTTAATTTCTCAACCAGACACAGGGGAACAAGCCTTGGAAATTGTGGAAACCTTAATCCGTTCTAATGGAGTAGATATTATTGTAGTTGACTCTGTAGCGGCCCTAGTTCCTAAAGCCGAAATTGAAGGAGATATGGGAGATTCTCACATGGGTTTGCAAGCCAGATTAATGAGCCAGGCTTTAAGAAAACTTACTGGTATTATTAGTAAGTCCAATACTGTTTTAATTTTTATTAATCAAACTCGTTTGAAGATTGGCGTTTTCTTCGGTAATCCAGAAACTACTACTGGTGGAACAGCTCTGAAATTTTATTGTTCTGTCCGCGTGGAAGTTAGACGCGCTGCTCAAATTAAAATGGGAGAAAAAATTATTGGTAATCGTGTCAAAGTCAAAATTGTTAAAAATAAAGTTGCCGCACCTTTTAGAACTTGTGAGTTTGATATCATGTACAATGAAGGTATCTCTATTTCTGGAGATTTATTAGATTTAGGTGTAGCAGAAAAAGTTATTGCTAAATCTGGTAATTCTTATACATACAACGATATTAAATTGGGGGTTGGAAGAGAAACAGCTAAAGCTTTTCTTAGAGGCAATCAATCTTTAATGAAAGATATCCGTCAAGAAATTATTGCAGCGGTAAAAACTAGAGAAACTAGTGAAGACGCTGGAACAGATACCCCCAAAGACGATGATGAACCACCATTAGAAGAATAAAAGAATACAAAAAACTCCGTTTTAAAACGGAGTTTTTTAGTAATTATGATTTAAAAAAGCCCCCCCATTCACTATAAGCAGTTCTAGGCTTAGATGAATGAGAGGGTGCAAAGGGCGTTAGGGCTGAGGTGACACAGGTCTAAGGGCTAGATACTTGCCACCGCCGCCGGGTTGCGGTCGCACCAGTCGTCGTCGAGCCAGAAGTAGTCCCAGTCCCACCTACCGTCGTGCCAGTACAGGAAGCGCACGCAGAGGGAGCC
>JAPLWR010000094.1 GCA_026396495.1 Candidatus Magasanikiibacteriota bacterium
TATTATAGTTACAAAAGACGTGCCTCTTTTGGGGGATGTTTTTATAGATTTAAATTTACCCTTAGAATTAAAATCACCTGATATTAAAATAGATGAGAATACTAACAGACAGCAAGTGGGTGGTGGCTCAGGTTTTATTGTTCGTTCTAATGGTTTGATTATCACCAATAAGCACGTTGTAAGTGATTCCGATTCGTATTTAACAGTAGTTCTAAATGATGGTAAAAGATATCCCGCTATAGTTTTGGCTAAAGATCAATTTTCAGATATTGCTTTGATTAAAATAGAGGCCAAAAATTTACCAGTAATTTCACTTGGCAATTCTGATAAATTAGAAATAGGCCAAACTGTGGTGGCCATTGGTAATGCTTTAGGGCAATATCAAAATTCGGTTACTAGTGGAATTATTTCTGGTGTTAAACGCCGCGTTGTGGCCGATGGTTTAGGTATCAGCGAGGTGATTGAGGCTGCAATTCAAACAGATGCTGCTATTAATCCAGGTAATTCTGGTGGACCATTGTTAAATTTGCAAGGTCAAGCAGTTGGTATTAATACGGCGGTTAACTTGGGCAGTCAGTCTGTGGGTTTTGCCTTACCTATTAATAGTGCCAAGGTAATTGTAGAATCGGTAGAAAAATATGGTCATATTGTAAGGCCGTGGTTAGGTGTTCGTTATATCCTCATAAATAAAGCCATGGCTGAAGAAAGTAAACTAGCTTTAGATTATGGTGCCTTGGTGATTAAAGGAATTAAAACAGGTGAAGTGGCAGTGGTTCCAGGCTCTCCAGCCGATCAGGTGGGTATTGTAGAAAATGATGTGATTTTAGAACTTAATGGTCAAAAAGTTACAGAAGAAAATGGTTTAGGTATTTTGGTTAATAAATATAAAGTAGGACAAGAAGTTAATTTAAAAGTTTGGCACAAGGGTGAGACTAAAATTGTTAAAGTTAAATTAGAGGAAGCTATTAGTAATTAAAAGGTGTTTAAAAAACGGAAAAAGGTCTTGATCCTTTTCCGTTTTTTTAGTATAATTAAGGTAAATTAAATTAAGAATGTTTATGCACAAAAGAACAAAAATTGTTTGTACGATAGGTCCTTCTTCCTCATCTTCCACTGTAATTGAGGCTTTAGTTAAAGCTGGTTTAAATGTAGCGCGTATTAATTTTTCTCATGGCACTCATGAAAGTAATGGCAAATTAATTGATTTGGTAAGAAAGGCTGCGGAGAAAGTAAAATCACCGGTAGCTGTTATTGGTGACTTGCAGGGCCCAAGAATTAGAGTAGGTGTTTTGCCTCCAGAAGGTTTAATTTTAAAAAAAGGCTCTCTAGTAAAAATTAATGTTTCTTTGATTAAAGCCAATGATGGACAGATTCCAGTTACTTATAAAAATTTAATTAAAGATCTATCCGTTAATGAAAGAATTTTGTTTGACGATGGAAAATTAGAATTATTAGCTAAGAAAATTCAAGGTCATATTATTGAAGCAGAGGTTATCGTTGGTGGGACCCTTACTTCAAACAAAGGAATTAACTTACCAGATTCTACGGTTTCCATTAATGCTTTAACTGTCAAGGATAAAGAAGATTTAAAATTTATTATTACAAAAGATGTAGATTTCGTGGCTTTGTCTTTTGTAAAGAGCGCTCAAGATGTTTTAGATTTACGTTTTTTAATTAAAGATTTAAGTGGTAAACAAGCAGCTAAGAAGAAAAAACCAGAAATTAAAATTATTTCTAAAATAGAAAAACACGAAGCTATAAAAAATATCGATGAGATAATTGATGCTTCTGATGGTATTATGGTAGCGCGTGGTGATTTGGGTTTAGAAATGCCTGCCGAAGAAGTTCCATTGTTGCAAAAAAGAATAATCAGTAAATGTTTAGAGGCAGCCAAGCCAGTGATTGTGGCTACTCAAATGTTAGAGTCTATGACACATAATCCCAGACCTACTAGGGCGGAGGTTAGTGATGTGGCTAACGCCGTTATAGATCATACTGACGCAGTAATGTTGTCTGGTGAAACAGCAAGTGGTGAATATCCAATCGAAGCAGTAGAAATAATGTCTAAAGTGATTAAAAGAACAGAATCTTCTATTTTTGATGATTTGCCATATAATGAATTTTTTGATTCTAAACAAAAAACAGATACAGTGATGAGTGGTCTTTCTAGGTTATTAGCAGAAAGAATTAAAGCCAAAGCGATTCTAGCTGCTTCTTTGTCTGGAGAAACTGGCAGACAAATTTCTCGTTTTCGTCCAGAATTATTAATTTTTGTTTCTACTGATAATGAAAAAGTACAACGCCAGCTTAATTTGTCTTGGGGCATTATCCCTTTTATTTTGCCTACTTGTAGAACCGTGGAGGAATTAATTGAAAGATCCCTAGTTTATTTACGTAAAGGTAAATTAAACAAAAAAAGTGATAAATTAATTATTATCGCTGGTGAACCAGTTGGCGCCGCTGGCGGTGTTAATTGGGTAGAAGTAAAAGAAGTAGATTAAAATATGAAAAACATACTTTGGTTTAAAGAAATTTCTATTAAAGATGTTCCTATCGTGGGCGGCAAGAATGCTTCCTTAGGAGAAATGTATTCTTTGTTAACCCCAAAAGGCATTAAAGTGCCTAATGGTTTTGCGGTCACAGCTGAGGCTTTTAGATATTTTTTAAAATACAATAATTTAGATGATAAAATAAAAGAACTTTTAAAAGATAAAAAATTAGTGGAGGATGTTAAAAGATTGGCTGTAGCTGGTAAGAAGATAAGAGAAATGATTTTACAATCTTCATTGCCAAAAGATTTAGTTAAAGATATTTTGGCGGCTTATAAAGAACTAGGTAATAATA
>JAPLWR010000096.1:0-1679 GCA_026396495.1 Candidatus Magasanikiibacteriota bacterium
AAACCAAACTCATTGTTGGTACCATAAAGAATATCAGAAAGATAGGCTTCCTGACGATTGCATGGTCTTAAATGAGAAGGTTCTACTTTTACTAAAGGAGCTTGGACGTCAGTTTTTTCTTCTACTGATGTAAGCGCAACTTTAGCCGCATCTTGATAGCCCGGTTCATAAATAAAAGAAGTGTGTTGTTGCTGAATACAACCAACACTCAAACCTAAAGCATTGTAAATTTGTCCCATCCAAACAGCATCGCGTTTAGCTAGATAATCATTAACAGTTACCACATGAACACCCTTACCAGTTAAAGCATTGAGATAAACAGCTGTGGTAGCGGTTAAAGTTTTTCCCTCACCTGTCCTCATTTCCGCAATATTGCCGCGATGCAAAAAGATGCCACCAATTAACTGGACATCATAATGACGTTGACCAATAATTCTTCTAGAAACTTCCCGCACAGTAGCAAAAGCTTCGGGTAAAATATCTTCCAAAATCTCACCCTTACCTAATCTTTCTTTAAATTCACGCGTTTTATCTTTCAATTGCTCTAAAGATAATAGCTGCCAATCTTTTTCTAGGGCATTTATCTGATCAATAATAGGCTGAGTTTTTTTAACCTCCCGAGCGTTGGGATTACCAAAAATTTTAGTAAAAATAGACATAAAAAGTATTATTTTAAAGTAGAGGTATTATAGCTCAAAACCCTTAAAAAAGCAACCCGTCTTTAGCCACTTTTTGTCTTTATCAAAAATAAAAAACCGCCTCAACCTAATTGGTGTATTGGCGGCGAAAACATGGTTCAAATAACAACTTCGTTGGGGCCTTTTTCCCATTCCCCAGTAAAGCGACTGGATCGCTGGGTAATATCAGGAATTGCCAGGCTACCCAGAGGGCGCTCCCAAACGCAACGAACACCTTCTTCATCAAACAAAATCCACTTGATCACTTTGGCGGCATTGGGGCTGTTATAGGTATCCCTAACCCACATTTCCGCCTGATAATCATAATCGATGCGTCGGACTCGGGCACAAAGGGTGTTTCCAACTTCGTCATCGTGTAGTTCAAGGTGCATAAATTACCTCCTAGCTTTTTCGACTCCGAGGACTAGGCCGAAAAAAAACAAAAAACATGGGACTTTCAAAAATATCACACCTAAACAAAACCCTAATGATCTGATTGGTTACGGCCAAAGGAATCTGGGTATCAGGATCACGTTCGGGGCTGTCCTGAAACATCTCCTCTAGTTTATCCAATTCTGGCTTGAGGAATTCCTCCAACCAAGCACTTACCATTTTCCGCCTGATTTTGGCATTGGCAGAGATGATTGTCCGAGCACGTTCAACAGCGGCACGATAGTCCGAAATAAATCCAATCACGAAAACCTCCTGATTATTAAAGGTGTCAAAGTGCTATCACTATAGAATCTTGCAACAACAAGCAAAATTATCTAACCAAAAATTAGCAAAAATGTCAAGATACCAAAAACGCCCCATTCAAAGGGGCATTTTTTAATTTACCTATTTATTTTCTTTCCCTCTTACTCCACCTCATTAATAGATAAGAGACCAAAACTATTAAGAAAGTGACGATGATGGCATAGATTAATTTAGCCCAAATACTGTTTTCATTCAAAGGATAAAAAAATTCTATAATGGATTTAATTGTGTCATTCCAAGCGAGGC
>JAPLWR010000096.1:1750-2650 GCA_026396495.1 Candidatus Magasanikiibacteriota bacterium
CTCACGCAATTCTCTACTCAACTCTTGTTTATTTAAATTTTCCATACCTAGATTTCCTCTTCTTCATTCTTTCTAGCTTTACGTACTGTTTTTTCAATCTTTTTTTCTTTATAAGAAACTATTTGTCTTTTCATTTCATCATGAACTAAATCAATGGAGGTATACAAATCTTCACTAGATTCTTCCGCTCTAAGTAACCCGCCAGGAATTGTTAGATTTATTTCCGCTCTAAAAATTTTTCCCTTGTTATGATGCAATGTAGATCGCCCTACTTCTACTTTAGCCTCTACTGCACCATTATCCATTCTTTTTAAATATTTTTCTAAGCCACCGATTTTTTCATTAACATAATCAGAAATAGCTTGAGTTAATTCAATCCCTGTTGCTTTGATAGATAGTTGCATAAATTTTTAAATTAATTTTTTTCTAAAGTTTTAATTAATTCTGCAAAAAATTCATTACCAGAACTGTTAAAACCATAATTATCAATTACCACCATAGCCTCACCACTACTTCCTCTTGGACCATATTTATTTTTAACTACTTCTTGATTAGAAAAACAAAAGTTAGTATTACTAGTTCCTGGAAGCCGTGGCAACAGAATTAAAAATTCCTGATTGGGCTCAACACAAACTAAATTGTACAAAGGCTCTAATTTGTCATTACTATAATTATATTTTCCACTTACCACTACCTTACCAGAAAAAGTTACGGGATTCATATTAACAATTTTCATACCATTAGGTAAAACATCCCCTACTTTAAAATTTTGTAAATCAATTACATTAGGATTGGCTAATTTACTGGTGACTTTAATTTGTGACTCGGCCACCGTTTGCTTGGTTTTCTCAGCAACTTCCTGCATTTTTATAAGGGTTTGGTCCTTGATATCTCTTTCTT
>JAPLWR010000029.1:0-1944 GCA_026396495.1 Candidatus Magasanikiibacteriota bacterium
ACTTTGCTGAATTTATCAGTTTAATTTATACTAACAAAATTAATTCCACTAATGCCCAACTGCTTTTGGCCAAAATGTTAGAAGCTGGTGGAAATCCTTCTATTATCATGGAAGAAGGTGAGTTAGGACAAGTAAAAGATAAAAATTTAATTGAGGATGCTGTGGCTAATGTAATTAAAATGAACCCAGATCAAGTAGCTCAATACCAAGCTGGAAAAAATACAGTTATTCAATTCTTGATTGGCAAAGTAATGAAAGAAACTAAAGGACAAAGTGACCCACAAACAGTTAAAGAAATTCTAGAAAAAATGTTAAAGTAAAAATCCCCCCCTTAGGGGGATTTTTTATATCCACCAAAATGAACTTGACAATGTTTGGATTTTATTTTATGGTTAATATATCAATACCAAATATGACTAAACACCAACTGTCACACAACTCAACATATTATTACTATCATCCCCGATGACCGTTGGATGACAGTTTAGATGTTCTCATCTACCCTCCCATTCGGCGATCATCGCCGATTTTTTGTTTTTTGACAATTTAACAGGAGGGAAAAATGAGATTATTAACAAAAGAACAAATTGTAACTTTGCCAAATTGGGCGGAACAATTGGCCGAGGTCACGCGTTTGGCTTGGACAGGCCACGATGGAACTTGTTACTTCCCCTACAAACCCCTGACCCAAAGCCAATACTGGATAGAGGTTGTTTTACCAGCTTGGCATAATGATTCTATCCACTCTTGGGCCATGGTAGAAGGAACCCAAATTATTGCCCATGCCGCTTTTGTGAAAAAAAATGGGATATGGGAATGCGGACGCTGGGTAGCCTTACCCCAAGCTCCCAAAGGTACAATGTCCTGTCTTGTGACAGAGCTTTTTCATCACGCACAAAAACAAAAGTGGCAATTTCAAGTAGAGTGCACCCAGGCTCATACTGCTTCGGAAAAAATCTGCCGCCGTCTGGGTTTACGTTTTGCGGGTATTGGTATTTTAGAGAAAATTGATAATATCTGGTGGGATATCATTTACTTTGATAATCTCCCCCACCCAGATTTTTCCCCCGTTAAGGGAACTATTGGGAACCCCCTTGGCCAAAAAATACTAGTTTCTCCTTTTTTTGAAGAACGACTCAAAATGATTCACCAACTTATTACTACAAAAAATGGAGAGGATCTTCCGCCAAAGTTCTTTCATATTTTGCCGGAGTTGGAACCAACTGTTAGGCAAATTATTGCTTTGAACCTCTAACCCTAACGCCTGCGTCAAAAAACGCAGGCTTTTTTATTAACATCTACCCAACTTGACTTGCAAAATTAAATCAGGCATAATTAAAAAAGATATGATTACTACATTATTTAACACATTCCATAAATCCAGCAAAACTAACTATAAGAAACAT
This sequence comes from Candidatus Magasanikiibacteriota bacterium, assembly GCA_026396495.1. Taxonomy (GTDB): domain Bacteria; phylum Patescibacteriota; class Patescibacteriia; order Magasanikbacterales; family UBA10003; genus GWC2-40-17. Next base: position 1,407 of record JAPLWR010000029.1, read on the forward strand.
AGTTGGGCTTATTTTTATTTATAACTTTTAGACTTCAATATAAATTAAAAAATAAGCTCCGCCTCAACGGAGCTTTTACATATATGACCGAGTTACAAATTTTAAAAAAATTAATCTCCTTAGATTCGCAGGTAACTAAAAGCAATAAAAATTGCCGTATCACTAAACTTAAAAAAGGTAATCTAGACTTATACAATCTGGTAATACACTTTCCTGGCGTTACCTCTACTAATCCCCTAATTTTTAGTGGACACACTGACACAGTGCCTGTATCTAATCGCTGGACCAAAAACCCCTTCACCCCAACAGTCTCTCAAGGAAAAATTTTTGGCCTAGGCAGTTCTGATATGAAGGCTGGTTTAGCCGCGCTAATTACCACGGCTCTGTCCATCAAAGAAAAACCAACCAGAGATATTTATTTTCTTTTTGATGCTGACGAGGAAGAAAGCTGCACTGGTGGTTATGCTTTTTTAAAAGATATTAAAATTAAATCGCGGACTGCTCAAGTTATAGTGGCAGAGCCAACTGGAGGCGATCT
>JAPLWR010000029.1:1967-8515 GCA_026396495.1 Candidatus Magasanikiibacteriota bacterium
CCATGGATCTTAAAGTTACTTTTTTTGGTAAATCTTTTCACTCCAGTAAAACAAGCACAAAAAAAAATAAATCATCCAATGCTATTAACAAAGCTGCCGCCGCCATAACCGCCTTAAGCCAACTAGAGATTGCTTGGGAAAAAAATTCTCACAGTCTTTTTGGTCCACCCACCCAAGCAGTTTGTTTAATTAATGGCGGAACAGCTGGTAATGTAATACCAGACAAATGCGAAATTTCTATTAGCCGTAGATTTTTGCCTTCAGAAAATCCAGAAAACATTCTCAAAGAAATAAAACAGATAATGAGTAAATTAGACGGGCAGACTAAAGTAGAAACCCGTTTTATTGGCCAATCTAATTTATTAAGAGATGACAGCCCCCTTTTATCAATCGCTAAAACCATCAGTCAAAAAATCTTGAGAAAAGAAAAAATAATTGTGGCTCCTTACTGGACGCAAGCTGGCAACTTCAAACTATGGGGTGATTGTTTAATTTGGGGACCTGGAGAAGTTAAGATGGCTCATCAAGCCAAAGAATACTGCACCATTAAACAAGTTAGTCAAATGGTTGAATGTTATAAAATGTTGATTCAAGGGACAAATAATAATTTAAAGAAAATTAAAAAAAGCTCCCCGCCAGGTAGCCCCTCTTAAGATATTAGAAAGTATGGAAAAGAGCTGGGCTATAGGCCAAGCTCTTTTTTGTTCTTTTTTCTAAAATAGGAGAAATGAAAATGAGAAAGCTCTTTGAACAAATGGTTAGGGAAATGCAGGGCGAAAAGCATCTTTTGCCTCACAATGGAGAAACGCTTCATCGCCAATGGTTGCAGAATTTATCTGTGATTAAGACCATTGATGAAAGAATTGTGGCGCACGTGACTCTTTGGTCTCTATATGAAGACTGGTTTGAATTTGGAACTATTTGGGTGCCTAATGATTACCGTGGACAAGGTCTTAGCAAGGCGCTCTTTGTAGAAATTCTGCGAAAGCGTCCCCGCATCATGCTCACCACCACCAACCCTATTGTTTTCCATTTGTCTGAAGAGTTTGGTATGCGTCGAGTAAATTTTGACGAGCTTCCTCCTGGTATGCGTGAAGCAACTTGTATTTGCCCGCCCGAAAAGATCCAGGGTTGTACCAACCAGTTATATTGTCCCCTCAAGGACAAGGAGTGCCGTGCTTATTTGCAAGGCAGATAACCTCCCCCAACGCCTAGAAGAGTAACTCTTCTAGGCTTTTTTATATAACTATCTTGCCTATAAGAGTTTTTTAAGCTAGAATAACTTTATCTATGCCAAAATTCCAAATCAAGGTAAAAATTAAACCTGCTGGTGATCAACCCCAAGCAATTGAAAAATTAGTTAAGGGTATTCAAAAAGGTCACCCCACCCAAACTCTTCTAGGTGTGACTGGGTCTGGCAAAACCTTCACCATCGCCAATGTAATTGAAAAAGTTCAATTGCCTACTCTTATAATTGCCCACAATAAAACTTTGGCGGCTCAACTCTGTAATGAATTTAGAGAAATTTTTCCCAACAACGCCGTGGAATACTTTGTGAGTTATTATGATTATTACCAACCAGAAGCTTACCTCCCTTCTAGTGATACCTACATAGAAAAAGAAGCTATGATCAATCAAGAAATTGATCGATTACGTCATGCTTGTACCCAAGCCTTACTCACTAGACCCGATGTAATTATTGTGGCCTCGGTTTCTGCTATCTATGGCTTAGGATCTCCCAAAGAATACGAAAAAATTGTTTTGCATCTTAAAAAAGGACAAAAACTAAATCGCGAGGAAATGTTGCAACAATTAATTGAAATGCAATTTACCAGAACTAATAGCGATTTAAAACGTGGCAGTTTTAGACTAAACGGCCAAGTATTTGAAATCGTTCCAGTTAATGAAGAAATTATTTATCGTTTTGAAATTAGTAACCATATAGATGTAATTGAACTAGTAGACCCAGTAACCAGACAAGTAAAAAAATCTTTAGATGATGCTTGGTTTTTCCCTGCTCGTCATTATGTGGCTAATCCAGAATCACGTAAGATGGCTTTCACCAGCATCCAAAAAGAACTACAAGAACAATTAAAACTATTTCAAGAACAAGGTAAACTTTTAGAATATGAAAGATTAAAACGTCGAGTGACTTATGATTTGGAATTAATCAAACACATCGGTTATTGCAACGGCATAGAAAATTATTCTAGTCATTTTGAAAATAGAGAACCAGGTGAACCACCTTTCACTCTGTTAGATTACTTTAAAGAAGGTACGGGAAAATTTTTAACTGTCATTGATGAATCCCACGTCACAGTTCCTCAAATCCGAGGAATGTTTAACGGCGATCGAGCTAGAAAAGATGTTTTAGTAGAGCATGGTTTTAGACTTCCCTCTGCCCGTGATAACCGTCCCCTAACTTTCCAAGAATTTAGTCAAAAAATAAATCAACTTATTTTTGTCTCGGCCACTCCTAGTATCTATGAAATAGAGCACAGTGCTGAAGTAGCTGAACAAATTATCCGTCCTACTGGCTTAATAGACCCAGAAGTTGTTATCAAGCCAGTAACTGGCAAAGGCAAAAACAAATCACAAATAGAAGATTTGATGTTAGAAATTGCTAAACGCTTAGAAAAAAATGAGCGCATTTTAGCTACTACTTTAACCAAAAAAATGGCCGAAGATTTAACAGACTACCTCCAAGAAAAAAAGATCAAAGTAAAATATCTCCATAGCGATATTGAAACTTTAGAAAGAATTGAAATTATCACAGACTTACGCCGGGGAAAAATTGATGTAATTGTAGGGGTCAACTTATTACGTGAAGGCTTAGATTTACCAGAAGTATCCTTGGTGGCTATTTTAGACGCTGACAAAGAGGGTTTTTTACGCAGTGACACCAGTTTAATCCAAACTATTGGTCGGGCAGCCAGAAATGCTAATGGCAAAGTAATTCTTTACGCTGATCATGTGACAGGTTCTATTCAAAGAGCCATGGAAGAAACAGACCGTCGTCGTAAAATTCAATTAGCTTATAACAAAAAACACAGTATTACTCCCCAAACTATTCAAAAAACCATTCGCAATATATTAGAAGAGTTTGGCATCTCCCCCACTGCGGTTAGAAAAAATAAACAAAAACAAAAATCCTCAATTACTAAATTGGATTTACTGGGCGACGCCAGACCATTACCTGAAATTATCAAAGACAAAGAAAATCAAATGAAAGAAGCGGCCCAGTCTTTAGAATTTGAATTAGCAGCAATTTTACGCGATGAAATTAAAGAACTTAAAAAAACCAAACCAAACAAATAATATGTCCTTGGCCCAAAAATGGCAGATTGAAAAAAAAGATCTCTTTACATTTCTACCAGCCACAGAGATACACCACCACGATAGACTACTCGCTAAAACTTTTTTGAAACTCTTACCTCGGTCTGTCACCCCCAACCAAATTACCATTTTTAGGTTAATAGTTACTCCTTTAGTCTTTTGGATAACTTACCAAGAAAATTATATTTTAGGTATCATCGCCTTTTTATTAGTTGCTTTTACTGACGCCTTAGATGGATCTCTAGCAAGGACACAAAACAAAATTACAAAATTTGGTATCCTCTTTGATCCGTTAGCTGACAAAATATTAATCAGCTCTATGGTTTTGTTATTAGTTTTTAGATTTTTAAATCCTTGGCTTGGAGCGGCAGTTATTGGCATGGAAATTATTTTTATCATTAGTGCTCTAGTATTTAAATATAAATTTAAAAAAGTCCTGATGGCTAATATTTGGGGTAAAATTAAAATGGTACTTCAAATTACTGCCGTTTTTTTAATTTTGCTTGGTCTACTCTTAAATTATCCCATCCTCTTAACTGTAGCTTCTGGTGTTTTTGGTTTAGTAATTGGTTTTGCCATTGTCAGCCTCTTCACTTACGGGATTTAATAAACAAAAAAATCGCCTTTAACAGCGATTTTCTTTTTTTAATTTTCAATCCATTTCTTCAGTATCTACTGAGCGAATTTTTGTTTCTAAAACTTGGTTGACAGTTACTCCTTTTTCCTTTAAACCTTGCAATATTATTGGTAAAAGCTCTTTTTGTACTCTCTCGTCAACGCCTTTTTCTATTTGTAAAACTACATGATTTGAATCACCATCTAAAGGTAGCAAAACAGCAAATTTTTCCCCAACCACAGACTCTTTCTGAGAATGATAACCAATATGAATTTCATTACCCTCTGCTTGCTCCCAAAAATTATATTTCTTGGCTAAAGTTCTCCCGGGAATAACAACTATAGGAAAAGTATTAATTCTAAACTCCCAAGGAATTATGTCTACTTTAGGGGCTCTATCTCCTGCCATATTTATCTTTATTTTAAGTTTATTAGTTATATAATAGCATACAATTGACTAAAAGTCAATAAATTGACAAGCTTATTTTTTTTTGATAGAGTGAAAACAAATCTAACAGCTCTACTACCCCCTAGGTGAAACGCCTAGCGGGGAATTTTGCGCTTAAAACAAAACTTATGCAAGACAAAATCACCATCAAAGGTGCCCGTGAACACAATTTAAAAAATATTGATTTAGAGATACCACGTAATAAAATGGTAGTCTTTACCGGTTTGTCTGGTTCAGGCAAATCTTCTCTAGCCTTTGACACTATTTTTGCCGAAGGCCAGCGCCGCTACATTGAATCTTTATCATCTTACGCCCGCCAGTTTTTAGGTGGTTTGCAAAAACCAGACGTAGATGAAATTGAAGGACTTTCCCCAGCTATTTCTATTGACCAAAAAGCTCATAGCGCTAACCCTCGTTCTATCGTAGCTACTATCACAGAAATTTACGATTATCTACGTGTTTTATTTGCTCGCGCTGGCCAACCTTTTTGTCCAGTTTGCGGAGGTAAAATTGAAAAAATGACCACGGACGAAATTGACAATCATATTCATAAAAAATTAGAAGAAATTAAACATACTCTCAACAGCAAAAAAAGCTTTTTAGAATTAACTGTTTTATCTCCAGTGGTACGCGGACGCAAAGGTGAATATTACCAGATGCTTTATGATCTATATAATTCTGGATATTTAGAAGCTAGAATTGATGGCCAAATTAAATCTTTACGCGAGCAAATCATTATAGATAAAAATCAAAAACATACTATTGAAATCGTCATGGATAAAATTCCCATGCAAACCAAAATGAAAGTAGTAGAGAGTGAATTAGGAAAATACAAGGTAGAAGACAAAGAAGCAGAAAGACGTTTGGCTGAAGCAATAGAAAAATCAGTGGAATTATCTAATGGTTTAATTACTATTATTTTTCCTGACAAATCAGAATACACCTACAGCACTCTTTATTCTTGTCCTCAAGATGGTTATAGTTTTCCGGAAATAGAACCCCGTCTGTTTAGTTTTAATAGCCCTTATGGTTACTGTCCTACTTGCACTGGACTAGGAACGGAATCATTATTTAGTGAAAATATTTGTCCAGCTTGTGAAGGCAAAAGACTTAACATCAACTCACTCAATGTAAAAATTACCAATAAAAATATTTGGGAAATTACTAATTTAACCATTGAAGAAGCAAAGAAATTCTTTGCCGAAATTGAAGAAAAACTTTCTCCCAAAGAAAAAGAAATTTGTGTGGCTGTTTTAAAAGAAATCCAGAGCCGCTTAGATTTTATGTTTAATGTGGGCTTGCATTATTTAACTTTAAACCGTAGAGCCGGAACATTGTCTGGTGGTGAAGCCCAAAGAATTCGTTTAGCCTCTCAAGTGGGTACCCGCTTAGTTGGAGCTCTTTATGTGCTTGATGAACCAACCATTGGTTTACACCAAAAAGATAATGAACGGTTAGTAAACACTCTCCGCAATCTCTGCGACATTGGTAATAGTATTATTGTGGTAGAACATGATGAAGATACAATTCTTACTAGCGATTGGATTGTAGATATTGGACCGGGCGCTGGTAAGAATGGCGGAGAAATTATTTTCTCCGGCCCCACTGATATTTTATTAAGTGGTAAAAAATCCAATGAAAAAAAATTTGATGACTGCCTGCTTATTGGCGACCCTCAAAAATCATTAACTGGAAAATATTTACGTGGAGAATTAAAAATTACTACACCTAAAAATAGAAGAAATGTAGACAAAACCACCGCCCACTTAAAAATTAAAGGTGCCAAAGAACATAATCTAAAAAATCTAAACTTAGAAATTCCTTTACGCCGTTTTATCTGTTTAACTGGAGTTTCCGGGTCTGGTAAGTCCACTTTAATGCATAATGTCATACAACAAGCGGTGACTTCAAAAATCTATGGTCTTAAAAAACCCACTACTTTTTCTAGTATTACTGGCACAGAATATTTAGATAAAATAATTGTTATTGACCAGTCACCCATTGGCCGAACATCCCGCTCTAATCCCGCCACCTACACCAAAGCCTTTGATGAAATTAGAGCTTTATTTGCTGCCACAGTTGAGGCTAAAATGCGCGGCTTTGGACCAGGCCGTTTTAGTTTTAACGTCCCATCCACTCCTCCAGAACA
>JAPLWR010000029.1:8611-10695 GCA_026396495.1 Candidatus Magasanikiibacteriota bacterium
AAAATTGCGAAGGTAAAGGTATTTTGGAAATTGAAATGCATTTTTTACCTAGCGTAGAAATTGTTTGTGATGTTTGTAAAGGTAAGAGATTTAATAATGAAACTTTACAAATTCATTATAATGAAAAAAATATCTCCGAAATTTTAGAGATGACCGTGGCTGAAGCCGAAGTCTTTTTCAGAGATATTCCTTTAATCAACGACAAATTAAAAATGCTTAATGAAGTTGGCTTAGATTATTTAACCCTGGGACAATCTGCCACCACTTTATCAGGTGGTGAAGCCCAACGTATTAAACTGTCGCGTGAGTTAGCTAAACACGGCACCACTAAAACATTATATCTTCTGGATGAACCCACCACTGGTTTGCATTATGAAGATGTAAAAAAACTAATGGAAGTCTTGCAAAGATTAACCAGCCAAGGCAACACCATCATGGTCATTGAACACAATTTAGATGTGATTAAATGTGCCGACTGGATTATTGATCTAGGACCAGAAGGTGGAGATAAAGGTGGTACAATTGTAGCCCAAGGGACCCCAGAAGAAGTAGCCAGAACAGCCGGCAGTTACACGGGTAAATATTTGAAAAGAGTGTTAAAATAAACACATGGACAAAACACATTTTAAAAATATTCCTGATTCCCCTGGCGTTTATCTTTTTTATAATTCTAAAAAAGAGCTTATTTATGTTGGCAAAGCCACTTCTTTAAAGAGCCGCGTCAAAAGTTATTGGCAAGGACCTAAAACTCCCCGACCAGTAGAAGAAATGATTCATGAGGTACAAAATGTTAAATGGCTGACAACTGATTCTGTTTTAGAGGCGGTAATTTTAGAAGGACAATACATTAAAAAATATCACCCAATTTATAATATCAAATGGCGAGATGATAAAAGCTGGAATTATTTAGCTATCACTCAAGACGAGTTCCCGCGCCTAGAAACTATTCGAGAACATGAATTAAAAAATGGTACCAACCAAAAAAAATACGCTAAAATGTTTGGTCCTTTTCCTAATTTAAATATTTTGGCCACTTTAAAATTACTTAGAAAAATATTTAAATTTTCCACCTGCACACAAGGACAACCTCGCCCCTGTTTTTATTATCAGATTGGTTTGTGTTTAGGTGTCTGTACTAATGAAATCAGCCCAACTGAGTACAAGGAAAAAGTTACCAAGCCCTTACTCTTATTTTTATCTGGCAAGAAAAAACAATTGCTAAAAGATTTAAATAAAAAAATGGCTCTGGAAAGTAAACAAGAAAATTTTGAAGAAGCAGGCAGATTAAGAAACCAAATAAATAATTTACAAAAAATTCAAGACATCGCCTTACTCCACAAAAATTTTCTAATTGATTTCACACGTCCTCAAACTACCCAAATTATTATAGAAGGTTACGATATTTCTAATTTAGGATCTTCGGGTAAAGTAGGCAGTTTAGTAGTTTTTAATTCCGAAGGGCCACTTAAAAATCAATATAAAAAATTTAATGTTAAAAAAGTTATCGGCCAAAGTGATGTAGACTGCTTAAAAGAGATATTAGATAGACGCCTACAACATAGTGAATGGCCACTGCCTGATTATTTGCTGATTGATGGTGGTCTTCCCCAAATTAATGCTGTCCAACAAATTTTAAAGAAAAACAAAATAAATTTGCCTGTCATTGGTATTGCCAAAGGCCCGGATAGGAAAAAGAATGAATTTTTATTTTTAAACTTAAAACCAATACAAAAAAAATGGGCGATGGCTAATGAAAATTTACTCATCCAAGTGCGAGATGAAGCTCATCGCTTTGCAATAACATTTCAAAGAAGTAAGAGAAAGATTCAAAAATAATAATTTAAAAATGAGCAAATGTAAATTTTTGCAGACGCAGCGATAAGTCCGCAGCGCAAAAATTTACATTTGCTCATTTTTAAATAAAAAAATTATTTGTTTAAAAAATCCTGCACTATTTTTTCCGCCTCATCCTGATCTTTCGCCCATTGAATACTTTTATCTTTATTAAACCAAGTTAGCTGGCGTCTAGCATAATCATGGGTGCGAAACTTGATCAGCTCTTTAGCCTTATCTAAAGTTATTTC
>JAPLWR010000029.1:10763-16846 GCA_026396495.1 Candidatus Magasanikiibacteriota bacterium
GGCAAGCTCCATTTATACCACTTTTCTATTAATTTCTTGGTTTCTTCCACCAATCCCATTTTAATCTGCTCCTCTACCCTTTCATCAATTCTAGAATACAAAACATCCCTAGGTTGGGTTATACCAATTTGCAAAACTTCAAACAGCGTCTCTCCCCTCTTCCAATTACCAGCAAAAGACTCACCCGTAGACAAAGCAACTTCCAGCGCTCTAACCACCCGACGTTTATTTTGTAAATCAATTTTAGAAAAAGATTCAGGATCGATCTCTTGTAATTGTTTAACTAAAACTGCTAAATCTTTTTTTTCTAAATCCTGACGTAAAATTAAATCTGGAGCTAATTTAGGAATATCCAAATTCTGCACAATGGCTTGAACATAAAAACCTGTGCCACCAACTAAAATTGGCCAATGCCCACGATTTAAAATTTCCTTAATAATAACCAGAGCATACTCCTTAAATTCTGCCACGGAATAAACCTTATCTGGTTCTACTAAATCAATTCCATAATGGATAACCCCTTCTACAAGAAAATACTCTCGGCCTTTTTCATCAACTTTTTTTTCTCCCATTACTTTAGCCGTACCAATATTCATTCCCTTATAAATCTGTCTAGAATCAACCGAGATAATTTCCCCACCAAATTTTTGCGCCAAAAAAATACCTAAAGCTGTTTTTCCAGAAGCTGTCGGGCCAACTACAGTAATAATTTTAGGTAATTCTTTTTTTATCATAAAACTATCCTAAATAACTAACTTCCCTCTTAACACCCACATTCCTGCCTCATCTACTTTCATTTTAACAATTTTACCCACGAGTGTCTCATCGCCATTTAATTGGACAAACTTCATTTCATTATTATGACCAGAGCATAATCCGTTGTTACATTTCTCTACCAACACTTCAATTTCTTGATTGCTAAAGATTTGATTCTTCCTTAAAACTATTTCTTCCATTAAATTTTGTAACACCCACCAACGTCTTTCTTTCTCTTCTAACAAAACATCATCCGCCATCTTAAAAGCTGGAGTGCCAGAACGTGGGCTATACTTGGCATTATATGAAATATCAAAATCAGCTTGCCTAAACAAATCTGCTGTTTGTGTAAAATCTTCAGCAGTTTCTCCTGGAAAACCCACAATAATATCCGTACCTAATGCAATCCCGGGTCGAGTTTTTTTAATTTTTGTGATAATTTCTAAATAATTTTCCCGAGTATATTTTCTATTCATTTTTGCCAAAACAGCATTACTCCCCGCCTGCACTGGTAAATGCAAATAATTAACTTGTTTAGGTAAAATTAATGTAGCAATTACCTCATCACTCATATACTGTGGATCGGCCGCAGTATAATGTATCCACTTAATGCCCTCTATTTGATTTAATTCCCAAAGCAACGCCGCAAAATGATTTTTAAAAGGATTAAGACTAGAAAAATTTTCTGGGTCTGGTGCCTGATAATTATTAATAGTTTGGCCTAATAAAGTAATTTCTAAATAACCTTTCTCAGCTAATTTTTTTACTTCTTCCACAATACTTTTTACCGAACGATTCCGTTCTCGGCCACGACTATAAGGAACGACGCAATAAGTACAAAAATTATTACAGCCAGTTTGAATAGGAATAAAGGCCTGAAAATTATTAGTATACTGAGGTGCAAAATCCAAATAATCTTGAGGTAAATTTTTCTGAGGTAAAACAACACCCAGCGCTTGAAGCATTTCTGGCAAATGTATCACATCGATAATGGGAAAAAATAAATCTGCCCCAGGTAATTTCTTGCGCATTTGATTATTTTTGTCTCGTCCTGGCATACAACCAGTAATTGCCACCACCAACCGTGGATTGGTTTTTTTAAGCTCCACCAAATTGTTAACTTCTCCAAAAACCCTATTCTCGGCACTCTGCCTCACACTACAAGTATTTAAAATAATCAAATCGGCTGTTTCCGCCCCACTGGCTTCTTCCCAACCTAACTCGCGCAAAAGACCAGCAATTCTTTCTGAATCGCTCTTATTCATCTGACAACCATAAGTGATAATATGAAATTTCATAGTGGTTTAATTCTACTCGCTTTAGGCTTAAAAATCAATGACACAAGATAAAAAAAGCGCTCCCGATTACCGAAAGCGCTATAGGAAAAACTGTGTTGCCAAGGGACTAAACCTCGTTAGTGAGGGTATGTACGGTATTTTGGCTGGTCTTCAAAGAAAGACTGGATCTTCCCAGGTCCAGATATTGAGGAGAAAAAACCGCCCCTCTCATGAAAAAAGTCACGATCCACTTGCCTGGTTCACGAGAACCGCTGGTGGCAGGATCAATTCCAGTAAGAAATAGAGTAACCCCGTTAGGGAGAAAAGCTTCCCTTACATAATTGAAAATCCTCAGGCTAGGACCATCATTTTCAGGTCCCGCCAAAACCAGGGAAAGCTCCTGGCCTTCAAGATAGGCTGCCAAGGGCTTAAAACGCTCGATCTCTTCCTGAAAAAATTCGGCAATGTCTAACAAAATGCCACACCCCAACAAGCAGGGAAAACGACCTTGCGGCTCAGTCACATGTGTCCGCCTAAATTCACCCAATTCATCGGGTTGAGTTCCCATTTTTTTCTCCTTGAAAAAGAGCTGTTCAACATTTAACCCTAACACAAAACTCTTTTTAAGTCAAGGGGGGCAGTTTTACATTGACAAAACACTAAAAATGTGATATTATATAAATAAGTTATTTTAACTTAAAATTTTAATTTAAAACATATGGCACGTGGAGATACTGCAAGAAAAACTAATCCTGCGGATTTGGGTATTCCGGATCCAGGGGCTGCTCCAGTTGAAGCACCTCAAACACCCTTAGATGCTAAATTAGGAAGAATGAGCAAAGCAGCTGAAGCTGCAAAATCTCCTGAAGGTATATTAAGCGCATTAAAAGAAGGAGATAGAAGACAAAAAGAAGGTGCAAGGGCTCGTGAAGAAAGAGAGAAACAGTCCACCCAAAAATTAACTGCAGAGCTACACGATATTGCTGAATTACTTGAGATTTTTGAAGTTTGCGAAAATTTAAACCCCAGTCTTTCTCCAGATGTATTAAATAAGGCTGTCATGGATGTACGCCGTGCTAATTTAGCTCAAGTGAAGGAAAAAGAGCAACCAGCTATTAGCAAGGTGGAAGAAAAATATGGAATTCCCCAAGGATTACTTGGAAGATACATGGACCAAATAAAAAAAATAGGCACTAAAGATTTAACAAAAATATTTCAAAAATTTGGTGAAGGTTTGGCAAAATTATCAGAAAAAGGCCCAGTTAGCCCAACCTTAGAAGCAACAGCTGAAAAAATAGCCAAATGGTCAAAAGTAGTTACGACAGAAAGAAGCTCAAGAGACACAAAAAATGCAGAAACCCGTAATCAAGAAATACAAAATTTAATTGATTCTGTTTGGAGTGGAAAGTTAACTCCTGACGCTATTTTAGACTTAACAACACCAGAAAAAAAGATGCTTCTGGATCACGCAACTAAATTGGCCAAGACAGAAGGCGAAGTTGGGGCAATTTTTTACCAAAAACTTGATGCTTTGGGACTTACAAAAAAAGCTAAAGAACCTGTTTCTGCACAAATGGCAGATTCACGCAATAGGTTTAATCCTAATGAAGCAAGAATGGCTTCTGGATTAGCAAGCACAAATATTAAAATTCCCGAAGGCCAAAGAAACGCGGCCGAGTTTTTCAAAAATAGTCCTGATTTACAATCAGAATTTGCCGCAGCTGATGCAGCCGCACTTAAAGCTAGAGAGGCAGGAACCACTGAAGAAGAAACCACAAGTCAACCAGAAACAACCGCCAAAAAAGAACAAGCACCTACAACCGAAAAGGCTCCTGAGGCCCCAGCTGGTGGTTTAAAAAACTTTTTTAAAGGGATGTGGAACCGCTTAACCAAACCTGGCACCTCTGAAGAAGGAAAAACAAGGGAAAAATTAATGAAAGGGGCAGATAAAAAAATAGATAAAGCTTTTCGAGAAAAGTATCAAGCTAGAGTAAGAGAATTAAAAAAAATGGGGACTAATTTTGCAGAAGCTAGCCGTCTTGCTGGGTTAAGCGAAAAGGAAACAGAATTAATTATTGATATTTTACAAGGAAAAGAGCTATTACTAACCTCTGAACAGAAAAAGTCTGTAGCCCAATCAAGAGAAAAAGTAATGCAATTTGCTTTAGAAAAACCATCTAATCAAGCTAGACAACAATTAGCAGATTTATATATAGATGCGGCCAAAGAGGTCAACATAGACCAAATTAGCCCAGTAGCCGCTGAACGTTTGTGGCAAAGACAAAAGAATAGAATGCCAAGTTCTGGTAATCCTTCAGAAAGAGGCGGGACAGGCACACCTACCGTCTAAATAAAACAATAATTAAAAACCCCTCCAAGCCGGAGGGGTTTTTAATTATTTAATCTCTTACTGATTAATGTTGATTTTTACTTTACCCATTTCTTTAGGAATAGACATAATCCAAGATGGTGACAATTTAATTTCTGCTCTTTCAATCCAGGGTAAGGAAGAAAAATATTCTTCTACCACGGCTTTCTTTTGTCCTAAAATTTTATTTTTATCTATGACATCTTCCAAATAACTAACTTGGGCAGAGGCTTCTTGCGTAACTTTTAATTCAGCGCTACCCGCCGTACCAATTTTGCTAAATTCTACTTGAGGTACAGAAGGTGTACCTACCACAACTTCATTTTCATTTAAAGAGCTGCGTAAATTTACACCCAAAACCTTATTCAATTCCTTTGATGAATAAAATATCCCCGTTAATTTAACCTCGGCAGTAATTTTAAAATTTGCCACTTCTTGTCCTGCCTTAGCATCTGTCTTTATTGAAGTCACGGTATAAGTAAAAACATAAGAATCTAAAGAACTAGTAGCGTTGATTTTAATCATTTGTTCCTTACCTCTTTCCACTAATTCTTTAACAAATGGATCACTGGCCGCATTAATGGCTTCCTCTGTTAATTTCTTAACCACTTTAACTCCCCCCACCATTTTTTCTTTGCTTTCAGCAAAAATTACCTTTTGTAATTCCAAAGAAAGTCCAGGAATAGAAAACTTAGTTGGCTCAATCTCTCCCCCCAACCCTGGTTTATCAGCATAAACGTCTGATTCCACACTACCATTGGCTGGCACAACTAGATTTTTTTTCATTCTAAATAAAACATTATCTGGAGACAAAAGTCTGGTGGTGGCGACTAATGTTTGATCCTTATTAGTTTGGTTATAAATAATCACCTTACCTACAGCTGGACTAGGAGTACCCATTACATCCTCACCGCTTGCCTCTACTGGAATAACTTTTTCTCCATTTAAAACAGTGGAAACAACCAAACCAGGAATTTTATTTTGACCCTCGGCCTTGTCCCCTACTCCTAAAAGAAAATCTATCTTAATATTTTTAGGTTTTAAAAATAAATTTATTTCTGCCTTACCTAAGGTAAAATAAAAAACTCCTAAAATTAAAATTACAGCAACAGATAAAAAACTTAGGGCAATAGTCCGATAAAAACGTGGGGTAGGATAAAATTCACCGGTGGCCACAATCGGCGTCTTTCCGCCAACCCCAGAAGATTCTTCTACAGGCTCAAAAAAAGGTGGAACATTAATTTCCGACTCAACAATTACTTTTTTCCTACGTGAACGGGGTGTAGTAGTACCCGTGGTTGATGTTTTGCGTGGTGGCATAAGACAAAGATCAATTATTTTAAAATATAAAAAATTTATTACTCAACGACTCTAAATATCTCTTCTACAGAGGTAATGCCCTGTAAAGCTTTTAACAAACCATCCTGTACCATGGTAATCATACCATTTTTAACAGCAATTTCTTCTACAACATAATTGGAAGCCTCATTCTTTAAAACCAATTGTTCTAATTCTTTATTCATTTCCATTAATTCATAAATACCGATACGTCCTTTAAAGCCTAAATGACTACAGGCGTCGCATCCTGGGGCAGTAAAAAATTGTAAGTTATTTAAATCTATTTTATGTTTAGATAAAAAATCTGGAGAAATTTTTTGCATCGTTTCTTTAACGCGACCAGC
>JAPLWR010000029.1:16852-19200 GCA_026396495.1 Candidatus Magasanikiibacteriota bacterium
ATTACTGCATTTAAAGCTGGCGCCAATAAAAATGGCTTAACCCCCATAGATAAAAATCTAGGAATTGCTCCAGCCGCGCTGTTAGTATGAATTGTAGAAAGCATAAAGTGGCCAGTCAAAGCAGCTTGAATAGCTGTTTCCGCAGTTTCCAAGTCACGAATTTCTCCCACCATTACAATATCTGGATCTTGGCGCAAAATAGAACGCAAACCCTTAGCAAAAGTATAATCCTTGCTAGCGTCAATCTGGCTTTGATTGATTCCCTCCAACTTATATTCCACTGGATCTTCCAAAGTAATAATTTTGATACCTGGCTCATTCAATCTCTGTAATACCGCATATAAAGTTGTAGTTTTACCAGAACCAGTAGGCCCAGTTGTAATGACCATTCCGGTTGGACGAGCCACTTGTCTTTTCAAAGCCTCTAGAACGGTGTCTTGTAAACCTAATTGTTCAAAAGTTAAAGAGGCCATAGGTTTTAAAATACGCATTACCACTGATTCTCCAAAAACAGTAGGCAAAGCAGAAACACGAACATCGACTTTTTGGTTTTTTATAATAATAGTAAAACGACCGTCTTGGGGCTTATCATTAATGTTTATTTTTAAACCGGCCAACAATTTAATACGAGAAATAATTCTAGGCCACAATTCTTTACTTAACACCCCAGTTTCTTGCAAAATACCATCTAAACGATAGCGCACAATCACCTTGCTTTCTTCAGCTTCTACGTGGATGTCTGAACTGTCATATTTTAAAGCTCCGGCAATCATTAAAATAATTAAATCAGAAATATTAGCGATGGTAGTAAATTGTTTTTTTAATTCTTCTAGAGTGGCGGTGGCTCCGGCAAAACGATCTAAATCAGCATCGGTGATATCAATATCTTTACTAACTGGTTTAATAATAGGTAAGGAAGCATAAAATTTTATGGCTTCTTGTAAACTATGTTCGCTAACTAAATAAATAACCCCATTACTATGATGACGCTCTTGCAATGTATGCGCCATTTCTTGTACTTCTGGTAATTGAGGATCAAGCGCACCCAATCTAATTTCTGCACCAGTAAACAAAAAACAAACTAAACCTAAACGCTCAGCTTCTTTTTGAGGTATTAAACCAATAGCATCGGCAGTAATAGGAAAACGAAATAAATTAATATAAGGCACGCCTAAACCAGCTGCTTTTTTTTGCGCCAATTCTTCTTTTTCTTTAATAGCAATACTCTTCATCTTGCCAGCCAAGCTATCAGAAACTAAATCCGAAGCTAATTTAAGTGTACCTGGGGACATATTTAATTTATCTACCAATTAAATTATCTACTAAACGATGAAGTTTGCTAATAGCTTTGCCTTCTTCCATTTTTTTAAATAATAAAGTCCAAGCAACCGCATGAAAGGCACCTAAAAAGCCAGCAATCCAGAGAATCAATAAAATGGCTAAAAGACAACCCACAAAAATTGCCACGTTGGACAACACTGGCATTAAAATAAATACACCAAAAACTACAAACAAAAAAGTGGGAACAGCGATAATGACCATCCCAGCCAAAGAAATTAAACCAAACAAAAGATTAACAAAAAATATCACCACGGCCATTTCTAAACTAACTAACCAATGATTCAAAAACAAATTCCAAGCCATCTTTAAAGCCTTGCCAAAAGTATTACGTTTAAGGGTTAAATAAGCAGAAGTCAAAACCATTAAAAAAGAAGAGACTACGGCTATAACCACACCTAATAAAAACACTGCGGGATAAATCCACATCCAACCCTGCCAGGTGCTCCCTGTCCAAATAAACCACAAAGGGAAGGCACTTAAAAAACTAGCCAGAAAAATAATTATTTTAAATAAAACTACTACGCCCAAAACACTCACAAATTTTTTTTCTCCCGCATGCCAAATTTTGTCCAAATCAATTTTATCATCAGCTTTGTACTTATCAGTTGCTAAAATCAAAGCGATAAAAGAACGGATAGACATAAAAGCCACAAAAGCAAACAAACCAAAACAAATTAAAACTAACATTATTGCCAATGGCCAAACAGAAACATCTTTATTCCAACCAACTTCAAATCCACCCCAAAAAAAAGGCACGTGAGGAGTGAAGACCCAATTTAAATTGCGGCTAAAAACTTCCAACGCTCCACCTGTGGCAATAAAAAAGGCAAATAAACCTAAAAGCCACATAGCTTTTTGATGCCAAGTGATTTTCCAAGCTTCTTTAATAATCTGGCGATAAAGAGGAATGTGTGTTGAAGGCATCTTGGACAATAAATGAACAAATAAATAAATTAAGTTGTTCTTATTATATCATAATATGGCAAAAGGGGTCTAACAACTTAAAA
>JAPLWR010000050.1 GCA_026396495.1 Candidatus Magasanikiibacteriota bacterium
TATAATGTAATTCCAGATATGGTGGGTAGTACAGGTAATGTCTCCTTGTATAATCTTGGTGCGTCTACCACCCGTTGGTCTAATGTGTGGGCCGAGAATGTCAATATCGGTACTAGTACTTGGTCACTTAATCAGGGGGCCAATGGTAGATTAAGCTTTTTGAATGGTCTGGGTGGCAGTGAAATTTTCAGTATTGCGAGGGATGGACAGGTAGTAAATAACGGTGGAGCGTATACTTCTGGAGTGGCTCAAACAGCCGCATCTTATGGCACAAATATTTTAACTAATGGTTCACTGGATGCTTGGACGGGTTCTGTCCCTGATGGATGGACAGAGATTAATCCTGGTGGAGGTTCTGGCATTATTTCTCAAGAAAATACCATCGTTCATACAGCTTTAGGCAGTGCTATAAAAAATGCCGCAGCTGCCGATGGGGCAAAGGTTGATTATCAGACAATTTCTGGTTTAACTCCAGGTGCTTCTTATGAGTTGAAACTTTGGGGTTATGTTGCAACTGGCGCATCTGGTGCTATAGGTAGCATTATTATTGTAGATGGATCCTTTGGTGTGGATGCTAATTATGTTTGGGTAAATGCAACTCAATCTTGGGATGCTATTGTCGGGGGTAATCCAAGTCCTGGTATTTTGTCCATCAATACTCTTGAAGACACTTGGGAGCAGTTGGCAGTTATAGTTACTGTCCCTGCTAGCGGGAAAATAAGTATTATTTTAAATAATACTGCATCAGGGGTAGGTAAATTAGCTTATTTTGATGATGTCTCATTAAGAAGTTATACCCCCGCCGCTGTCGTGACGGCTTTTAACTTCAATACTCAAAGTACTATAGGTGCTAGCAGCTATCTTTTAAATGTGAAAAATAATGGGACATCAGCCATGTCTTTGACTGGCAGCGGATTGACTGTTGCTGGGGGGATAAGTTTGACTGGTGGAGTAAGTACGGCTAGTAATCTCACCTTCAGTTCATCTTCGGTTAATAGAATTAATTTTGCCACCACAACTCTATTCTATTCTTCAAATAATAGCGCATCTACTCCAACTTTTATTTTTGATACAGCCAATAATATTAGCAACAGCCATGTAATATCTATTAGAAATCAAGGAACGCCAATTTTCAGTATCGCCCCAAATGGCGATGTAAGAGCTTTGGGCAATCTGTATTCCTTCAGTAGTGTTGTTGGCACACCTGGTAATCCAGGAGACTTAGCGGAAAGGGTAGATGTTTTACCAGAAGAGATGGTTGAAGCCGGAGATTTAATGATGGTAGATTATAAAAATAATGATACTTATCGTAAAACTACATCTTCTTATGAGGGAAAAATTAGTGGGGTAATTTCCACTAATCCAACTATAACTGTAGGAGATGGAAAGACTAGCAGTACTGCTGTGATGGCCTTAAGTGGTAGGGTCCCACTAAAAGTTTCAGAGGAAAATGGTCCGATTAGAAAAGGCGATTATTTAGTATCTTCTAATCAGCCGGGTGTTGCCATGAAAGCTACAGAGCCCGGAATGGTTGTTGGTATGGCTTTGGAAGATTTTGTTACCCCAACCAGTAGTCCCATTGGAAAGATTTTAACTTTTGTTTCACCTAGATTTACTATTGGTACAATTAATGCGGATGGTACTTTAGAAATTTTATCATCAGAAAATAAACCCCAAGAAGACGGTTTATTAGATGGATTTTCCAGAACGATCAAAAATAGTTTAAAGAAATTAGGTATTATTGTTTATGAAGGTATCACTAAAGTAAAAGAATTGTTTGCTGATAAAGTTACTACTGATAGGCTTTGCGTTGGTACTACTTGTGTGGATGAAGAGACTTTGAAAACTTTATTACAGAAGAACAGCGTTGCGCCAACATCAGCGCCAGCTTCTACACCTGAGCCAACGGTAGAGCCAGTAGTGGAACCCACCCCAGAAATTACACCAACTCCAGAATCAACACCTGCGCCTGAAGTTGTTGCCCCAGATCCAAATCCTACACCAACTCCAGAGCCAACACCTGCTCCTGAGGTTGTCACACCAGAACCAACTCCAGCACCAGCCAACTAAAAAACATCCCTTTCTCGGGATGTTTTTTTGAATACAGAAGGCTGCAAGCACGCCCCCACTGTTGGTCAAAATTAAATTAACAAGGTCTTGCTCGGCTACGTTTATAGCTGAGCAGAACTTCGCACCCCCTAATTTCGGGAAAGCTAAGTTTTCGACCAAGGATTCTATTTGATTTTTAGTGAAGCTTACCCGCAGCCTCCTACATTCAAGGTATTTTTACTATACACAAAATTTAAGGTTTTTTCAAGATTGTTTTAAAAAAAGACCAACCCCGTTGTGAGGTTGGAGTTGGGACTGGCTGTCGGGTTGTTGTTGGAAGGAGCGAGGGTGGGGCTGAGTAGCGGGGTAGGTCAGAAGTCGAACGCCTCGAGCAGGTTCTGGTAGAACTGCAGGGCGCGGTCGGCCTGGAAGATGGTCTTCGCGGCCAGCATCTGACCTTCGTGGTCTCCGACGAGGGTGAAGAGGAGCATGGCTTCTCCCGCCTTCTGGAGCACGGCCTCGATGTAGGCGATGCGGATGAGCAACCAGATCTGCAGACTCATTGTCCCTCCTCCACCCGCGAATGGGTGTTGTTCAGCCTCCGTCGAACATCTGGGTGGTGCAACCCATGGCGGCACCCCAGGAACCACTGGCCAGGATCACTCCCAGCAGAGCTCCGCCAGCAGGGCTTCCCATCAGGAGGCCAAATAGCACTCCCACCAGGAATCCTTTGACGGGCCACACGACGGTCGGTCGCATGGTCTTGAGGTTCTTCATTCCGTATCCTCCTTGCGTCTTTGGTAAGACGCCTCATCCCCCTAGTAAAAAGCTCTCCAAAACCAGAGAAGAGTAGAATATCTGGTACGTAACGTCATGCGACGCACCATCCAGAAGTGGATAATTTTTTTGGTTCAAGAAAGAGTCTTGACCCCCCTTGCCTAAAAAAAATCCGACGGTTAACGCTGCCAATTGGCTTTGCTAGCCGTTTTTCCACCCCCCCTTGGTTCTGGAGAGCTTAATTGTGAAAGAGGAGTAAACCTTTACAGATAAAGAGGTTAGAGTTCCAGCGTTTCCGCACAAGGTGGACAATCTGGAAATGGGCTAGTTTAAGCGCCAGCTGCAGTTTGCACCGCGGCTATATGGGCTTAAAGCTAGTCCGACAGCTACCTCGCCCCTCCAGGCTACTTAGCTGTTTTTCTACCCCCTCCTTATCTATAAGGGTTTTTAAGCTTAGTTTAAAGCTGCTTTAGCTTTATTTAAGCTCGTTTTTAAGGCGTTCCTCTGATATTTCATCTTCAGAACATAGTAGTATAGCACATTTTTCCACAGTTGTCAAGACCCCGCGTCAAGTTTGGCAGACATCTTTATTAACAAGCGTATTTTTTTGGCTAATTAAAGCTAAAAAATAAGTCTTGACAAGTCTGACTAAAAACATTTGACAAAAGTTTTTTTTTATTGTATCATTGACTCAATCTTTGAATGGACCTAAGCCCCAAATAATGGGGAAAGGGGCTGTTCGCAAGGAACATTTACATGATATCCCTTGCAATTTTCTCAAAAATCACAAAATAATCGGATCAAAAACTTCAGAAAATACATCTGGGGAATTTTTTGTTTCTGTCTGGATCACTGTTTTAGCTGGCTTTCCATCAATTTATTAA
>JAPLWR010000019.1 GCA_026396495.1 Candidatus Magasanikiibacteriota bacterium
CTCATGTCTATGAAGAGCAAAGGCAATTGTATAATCCAACTCTTCAAAAAGAAAATCCGCTGACTCGGCGTTTGAAAGTTCACACTTGATTCTTTCCATCGACTGAAAAATTTCAAACAGTCGATTAGTATCAATGAGTTCTTCCAAACGACGGATGGCTTGAGGGTCATCTACCCGTCCTCTTATCTCACGCAAATAACCACGGATTTGTCTATCACGCAGCTGGGGCAAAAGATGCCAACCTTTCAATTTGTGGGTAATGGTGGTAGGTAAAGGAAGTGACCCCCCATCACCAATACTCAAATTAACTCCCCGCCCAAAATAGTGGGCGATTTTATCCCAAACCAACATGGAGTCAAAAGTATCTCCACCGACATAAACTCCGCTAAGGGAGAGAATGTCGCTCCTGCGATCACGATTAGAGGAAACATTTCCACCAGTCAATTTAATGACTGTGAAATCAGATGTTCCCCCGCCAAAATCCCCGATCAAAACGGTTTTCTTTTCCCCCACTCCAAGGGTGGATTCAAATGCCAAAGCTGCGGCGATTGGTTCAAATTGAAAAACAATCTTGTTAAAACCAGCCAAAGAAGCAGCGCTTCTCAAACGATCTTCAGCAAGTTGCTCCTCGCCAGGATTGGTAGAGAACATCACCGGACGACCCAACACGGCAGTATTGATAGTTTTTCCAACCTCTCTTTCTGCTTTATGCTTGAGATTAGTTAGAATGATCGCTACCAAGTCTTCTACCTTATACGCCTCACCCCACACTTGTGTACTAGTAAAAACTTCCATAGGCAAAAGAGTCTTGATAGAACGCATGAATCTTCCATCTGTGCAATCCTCCACATACTTTCGGACTGCTTCCTGACCAACACTTACTTTTCTGCGCCGATCAAAAAACAAGGCCGAACGGAGGATATCCAGGGGTTTACCTTCATTGTCAGTATCCACACTCACAACCCTCACACGTCCACCATCATTGATGGCAATAGCCGAATTAGTGGTCCCAAAATCAACACCAAAGATGATTTCCATCTTTGACCTCCTGTTTATATTTTGAAAGAACTTTTTATAAACTTAACCCAACTAATTAATTTTGTCAAAACCTTCAAAGCCCTCCTGTTTCTGTAAAGAAAGGGACTTTAAAACATAAGGAGCCATAAAATCATCGGCTGAAAACTTTTCAATTTCTTCATAACTAAACCATCTTGCTTCAGTTATTAATTCATCAACAATGACATGCTCTACACGAGGAACATCCTTCCCTAAATATTTTGTATAAAAAACAAATAACATCCTGGTTTTATCTTCTTCACCATATTGGAAAATCTTTTTCAAAAAAACTTCACCCACTTCAAGTCCCACCTCTTCTTTAACCTCTCTTTTAACACAATCTTCCAATGTTTCTTTTGGATTATCAAAAGTACCTTTTATGATATTCCACTTGAGGCCCTTTTCTTTCTCATACTGTTCCTTAAGTAATAAAATTTCATTTTTACTGTTGACGATCACAGCAGCAACTTTTAAAGTTACACTCATATTTTTGTAATTTCTAAAATAAATATACGATGAAAAAAACTTTCGCCGCATTTTTGAAATAAATATTTTGGATAGATAGTTTCAATATATTTTTTTCTTTTTCTCCACCACAACGTATATTTTTTAAATAATACGCAACGATTCTGCAATTTAATTTATTTTTTTTACAAATATCTTGTGTCTTTTCTAATAAAAAATCAAAAATCAAAAGGTAAAGTTTACCGTCTTTATTTATATAAAGAGTAAACCCATTGAGTATCCGCCTTACCGCCTCCAACCCATCTTTACCCGCCACATCATGAACTTCTCCGCCGGAACACGAGGGTAACTGGGGTGGATTACTAATAATTATATCAAATTTTTTCTTCTGATTCAAAGCGGAATAGATATCACTAACTAAATATTCAACACCCCCCTTACTATACTCTTTTTTACTAAATTCAATTGCTTTTTTATCTATATCAATAGCCACGACTTCTTTAGCTCCAAAAATTTTAGCATGCTGGGCAATATAACCAAAGTAACCAGTACCAATATCCAAAACTTTTTTATCTTTGAATTCTATATCCTTCAAGGCATTTACAAAAAACAAGCCGCTTTTTGGTAAATCCAAATTTGTCTCAATTGGTACTTGAATGTTAACAAATTCAGACAATTTATAAAATTTTTTACCATCCTGGTCCGCAATTTCAGCAATTTTTATTGGTTCAACATTTTTAATCACAAAATCAAATTCTAATTCCTTTTTAGAAAGAATGATGTTGCGAGAGCAAACCTCACCTAATCTAAACATTTCAATAATTTCCTTTTTAACAAACCACTCAATATCTGTTACTTGTAAAAGTTTTTTTAATTTTAAATCCCAATAATAAACGAAAAATTTTTCCTCTTTAATAAAAGAAAAAAGATCTTCTAACTTACAATAATCTCTTAAATGTTGCGGGGCATACTCAAACTGAATTATAAGCTGGTCATCGGCTGATGATATTAATTGCTTCATACCTTTTAAAACCTCAAATTCACAACCTTCAACATCAATCTTAATATAAGCAACGTCTTTACTTGGTTTTTTTTGATCAACTAAAAATTCATCGACCCTGATCATTTTTATCTTTTCCAATCCGTCTGTATTCTCTTTTCCTCTGGCAACACAATGCTGGCCAGGACTAAAGCTCCTTTTTAAAAAAACGGCGGTATTTTTATTACCAACCGCCAGATTAAAACAATCAACATTTTTAATTTTATTCAAAACAATATTTTCACACAACATTTTATAATTTTTTTCTTCTGGTTCAAAAGCTAAAACTCTCCCATTAGCTCCCACAACTTCAGATAAGAGTAAGGAATAATACCCTAGACAAGCCCCTATATCCAAAACTATTTTATCTTTTAGATTTATTTTTTTTAATAAAGAAACTTCTAATGGTTCGTAACAACCTTCAAAAGCTAGCTCCAAGGAATGCCCTGTTTTATGAAGTTTCATTTTAAAACCCTGGACAGAGGTGACTGAAGTCACAAAAACTAAACCAAAAAAATTCCTTAAAAATTTAAAACCTTTATGCTTTTTTACGGCCGATCTGCTGATCAATGGTCTAAATATTTTAAACAAAAGTTTTTTAAACATAATTTATAAAAAGTGGAGAGCTACAGACGAAGTTTATCGTCAATAACTCTCCTTAAAAAAATACGCCATTCTTAGCGTCTGAAAACTCCGTCTCACCAAAAAAACACTTCGTAGTCTCTTCTGATTCGGCGTTAGAATCAGTTGAGTGAAAAATGAATTCAAAACTGCCTTCATCTTTCTTGTATTTTTGACGCAACCCGGTTGCCAAAGCCACACCGTCTTCGAACCTAAATTTTCCTTTGATTGAATTTACTTTCCCATGTATGCCTTCAGCAGCCAGAAGAACAAACTCAGACTCACCACCAATGAAACATTCAACAATCCTAGGAAAAAAATCAGCGGTGACCAGCTTAGGATATAATTGCCTAACGTGCTGGAGAGTTAGACTTATTCTGCGCTGCATAAGAACATGAAAAGGTGTTGCTTGTCTGATGTCAAAAAGTATACTTTCAACCAAACCTGATTGTACCGTGTATGGCGTAAAAAGAACCACCACGTAATCCATTTAGCCCTCCTTTTGCCTTGCTATTTTAGTAACGTTTTATTTTAACGATCTTCCTTATAAATGTCAATAGTTAAATAAAAACACCAAGCATTGCACTTGGTGAAGTAAGACTACCCCCAACTGTTACGGTTTGGGGTTAAGATGGAACGGAGTTGGGTTTTGACCAAAGAACAAGACCAGAAAAACCTGAACCAACCAAGGCCACTACGGCCAGCAAGGAAAAAGAGTCAATAGCGATACAGCCAAAAATAGCTACCCAAAATAAAACTACAAGTAGAATCTTGGTAAAATGATTAAGACCCCCAAACCAAACTCCAAACCTCAAACGAAAGCTTTCAATAGACAAAAGAGTTGCCTGAGTCATAATCTTTCCTCACTTCTAAGTGGAGGTAAATTGATCTTCAAAGACCATCCACCAACAATTGATCGTCTTGTTGATGCCCCATCTTAACTATTTTTAAAGACAAATGTCAATAGTCAAATAAAAAACCACCAAGCATTGCACTTGGTGGCGCGGAGTTACCTAAAACCGTTGCGGTTTAGGGTGGTTAGTAGCTGATCACTTGAACAACATCCACGAGAAGTTGGGGTGATCACGAAGGAAGACCTTCTGATCAACATCCCGAGAGAGAAGCAGGGAAACCCAACTCAATGCCGCCAGGAGGACGGCCACCTCGACCAACACAACCAGAAATCCCAGCCAAGAACACGTTTGAAGGTTGGAGTTGGTGACGTGCCAGGCGCAGAACTTGCGCCAGCCCGTGATGATCTTCTTCATCAGCGGACGGTTCATCAAGAAAACCGTGACAGTCATCCACATGTCAAACCAGTCCTGGGGCTCGACGGGAGTCGGCACCTTGACCTCAACCGCAACCTCCTTGATCTGGATGATCGGTTCGGGCAGGACGGCCGGGATCTGCGTCGCCGCGTAGCTCTTGTTCTTGACCGGCCGAAGGAAACCGGCGCGAATCGTCCGGTAGCAGTTGATGACGTCGCGGACGGTCTTGCCAGTAACGTCCACCACGTAAACGAACACCCCGGACCGAGACTCCTTGGTGAGTTCAGCCTCGCAGTTGTCCTGCTCGTAGATGCCCAACTCCCTCATCGCACCGCAATCAAACTCGGTGCGCAGGGTGATCATCTCCACGTACGGAAGCAGGGCCTCGGGCACCTTGCCGCCGAGAGTGTTGATGGTCAGAACGAAGAAGTCACCTTCCTTGGTGAGGCCGCCGTGATCGAACGAGTAGACGGGCCACACCCTTCCCTTCTCGCTGTTGAAGTGCTTGCTGAAATCCTTGTGGTTCTCGACCTCCCCCTTCAGGTACACGCGAATGGTCATGGCACCCTCCTTCTACTGCCCGGGTTTATCCTGTGTGGTGTTTTCCACCAACATCAGGGCCCTTAGGTCAGCGTGGAAGCTTGGAAAGAACGACGCCTTTAACAGCGCCATCGCCAGAACACCCGTTCTAGCAACCAAATAGTATAACACATTTTAGGCATTTTGTCAATCCCCAGAACAAAAAAATGGCCTAATTTAGGCCATTTTTTATTCATCTTTTTTTAAACTCCTAACTCTTTCAACAATTCCCTTTGTTTTTTGCTTAATTTGGTAGGAGTGGTCACTATTACCTCTATATATAAATCACCTCTACTAGAATCACGCAAATGAGTAACACCTTTACTTTTTAATCTAATTAATTGCCCTGATTGGACACCTTCCGGAATAACCATCTTTAATAATCCATCTAAACTTTCCACTTCTACTGTGGCACCCAAAGCAGCTTCTGTAAAAGAAATATTTTTTTTAGTATATAGATCAAAATTTTCACGACGAAAACGAGAATCTTTTTTCACTCGCACACGTAAATACAAGTCCCCTGCTCGGCTGCCTTTAGGACCAGCCTCTCCACGTGAAGTTAAACGAATAGATTCCCCATCATCAATACCAGCAGGAATTTTGACAGTAATTTCATCTTGTTTTTTGATAATACCCCTACCGCCGCATTGTTTACATTTTTTCTCTGGCACTTCTCCATTACCTTCACAAATAGGACAATCGGCCATGCTTTGAAATGCACCAAAAACAGTTCGTTGCACTTGTTGCACTTGGCCTTTGCCTCCGCACTCTTTGCATTTATGCATTTTGCTTCCAGGCTCTACTCCATTACCACCACAGACATCACAAGCACTGTCTTTATATAATTTAAAAGTTTTTTCTGTGCCAAAAACCGCTTCTTTTAAATCTATCTGCAAATCAACTTGAATATCTGTTCCTCTAGCTGCACGTCTAGCACCACCACGGCCTCCTCCACCAAAAATATCGCCAAACCCACCGAAGATATCTCCTAAGTCACTAAAATCAAAACCTTGAGCTCCTCCACCAAATCCACTAAAGCCTCCGGCGCCAGCTCCACCACCCATTCCAGCCTGGTCAAAAGTAGAACCAAACTGATCATATTGCGCCCGTTTTTGGGGATCACTTAAAACTTGAAAAGCTTCGTTAGCTTCTTTAAATTTTTCCGTGTTACCACCTTGTTTATCTGGATGATGTTGATGCGCTTGTTTTCTAAAAGCCGCCCGGATTTCATCCGAGCTCGCACTTTTAGCCACTCCTAAAATTTTATAATAATCTTTAGACATGTTTCTTATTTCTTATCATCAACCACTTCACCTTCAATCGGACCTTCTCCGCCAGCTGGCGGATTTTTATCAGCACCCTCAGCGCCTTCTGCACCGGGGACAGCACCGGCAGCACCTGGCTGTTCACCGGCCTTATACATTTCCGCACCAACTTTCTGAGCCAACTGA
>JAPLWR010000108.1 GCA_026396495.1 Candidatus Magasanikiibacteriota bacterium
GGTTATTTTATTATATTTTTTAATTTGCTTTAAAGCTGGGATTTAGGTAAGATATAACAATAATTTTGTGTATGCAATTTGTCCATCTCCACGTTCACTCCCATTATTCTTTACTTGAGGGCCTACCTAAGGTTGGTGATTTGGTGTATGAAGCCAAGAAAAAAGGTATGACAGCAATAGCCTTAACAGATTATGGTTCTATGTATGGAATCATAGAGTTTTTTAAGGCAGCAAAGAAAAAAGGTGTCAAACCAATTTTGGGCATGGAGGCTTATGTGGCGCTTAATTCCCGGTTAGACAAAAGACCTCATATTGATGAAGATAATTATCATTTGGTTTTACTAGCGGAAAATGAAATTGGTTACAGAAATTTAATGAAGATTTCTACTATTGGACACTTAGAAGGTTTTTTTAATGTGCCTAGAGTTGATAAAGAAGTTTTGCGTAATTATCACGAAGGTTTAATTGCTTTATCTGGTTGTCGGGAAGGAGAGGTATCAAAAATAATTTGGAAAACCGGAGATATAAAAAAAGCCCAAGCTGCGGCTTTGGAATATCGTGCAATTTTTGGTCCTAATAATTTTTTCTTGGAATTACAAGATCATCCAGATTTAGAAGGGCAGATGGAAATTAATAATAGTTTAATTCAAATATCTAAAGAAACTAATCTGCCGTTGGTAGTAACGCGTGATGTTCATTATTTACACCCAGAAGATAAAGAGGCTCAAAATATTTTAGTTTGTATTAGAGAAGGCCGTAAAGTTAATGAAGGAGATCAATCTACTTTTTTGCATGTGGATAGATCTTTTGCCGATGGCCAAGATATTGCTACCCGCTTTAGTCATGTTCCAGAAGCCATAGAAAATACAGTTAAGATTGCCGAAAGATGCAATGTGGATTTGGTTTTAGGTAAATGGCATTTCCCAACAATAGCTTTACCAGCGGGTAAGAATGCGGAACAGGTTTTACGTGAAGAATCTTATGCTGGTTTGCAAAAATTAATGAAAGAGGTTACTCCAGCCATGCAAGAACGTTTAGATTACGAGTTGGGCATTATTGGAAAGAAAGGTTATTCACCTTACTTTTTGGCTGTGGCTGACTATGTAAAGTGGAGTAGAGCTAATGGAATTATCACTACCACTAGAGGTTCTGGCGCTGGATCTTTAGTGTCATATTGTATTGGTATCACCGCTGTTAATCCTTTATATTTTAAATTACCTTTTGAACGTTTTTTAAATCCTTTTCGTCCTTCTCCTCCTGATATTGATATGGATTTTGCAGATAATCGTCGTGATGAGGTGATTGCCTATGTGACCAAACATTATGGGGAGGATCATGTAGCGCAGATTATTACTTTTGGTACAATGGCCGCTCGTGGCAGTGTTAGAGATGCTGGGCGGGCGCTGGGTTTTTCTTATACTTTTTGTGATCAAATTTCCAAAATGATCCCGATGGGAGTGCAAGGTTTTCCCATGACTTTAAAAAAAGCTTTGGATTCTTTGCACGCGGCTGGTGTGGTTATCTCTCCTACGCCTCTTACAGATTTTACCCCTCTGCAAAGAGAAACAGATGGAGATAAAATTACTACTCAATATGAAATGCATGCGGTAGAAGATGCTGGGGTTTTAAAAATGGACTTTTTAGGTGTGCGTAATCTTTCTATTTTAGGAGATGCAATTAAAATCATAGAAAAAACCAGAGGCATTAAAATAGATTTAGATAATATCCCTTGGGATGATGCTATAACTTTTGCAATGCTCGCGCGCGGAGAAACTGGCGGACTTTTTCAACTTGGCGGATCGGGCATGACTAGATATTTGGAAGAATTAAAACCCAGTTCCATTTTTGACATTATGGCCATGGTAGCTTTGTTTCGTCCTGGCCCAATGGAATCTATTCCAGAATTTATTAAACGCAAACACAATCCCAAGCTGATTAAGTATTTAGATCCAAGAATGAAAGATTATTTGGATGTGTCGTATGGGGTTATTACTTATCAAGATGATGTTTTGTTAACCGCTATTAATATTGCTGGTTATAATTGGGAAGAGGCAGATAAATTGCGTAAAGCCATGGGTAAAAAAATTCCCGAGGAAATGGCTGCTCAAAAAGTAAAATTTTTATTTGCTGCCTATGGTTTTAATAAGGCTCATGCGGCTTCTTACGCGGTTATTGCTTATTACACTGCTTACCTAAAAGCCAATTTTCCCGAAGAATATATGGCAGCGGTTTTGTCAGCAGAAATGGGGGATTTGGAAGAGGTGGCTTCTTTAGTGCAAGAATGTAAAGAAATGGGGATTGTAATTTTACCACCTGATGTTAATGAAAGTTTTGAAAGATTTGCGGTGGTGCCTAGAAAAGAGGCTAAGGCTAAACCCACTATTCGTTTTGGTCTAGAAGCTATTAAAAACGTTGGCGCTCATATTGCCGAAGAAATTATTATTGAGCGCAAAAAAGCAGGGACTTATCAAAGCCTAGAATATTTTTTAGGTAGAATTCAAGATAGGGATTTAAATAAAAAGTCTTTGGAAAGTTTAATTAAAAGCGGAGCCTTAGATAGATTTGGGGAACGAGGTTTATTGCTAAATAATATTGAGCTGTTAACTGCTTTTAATAAGGATGCTCAAAAAGAAAAAACTAATAATCAAGCCAAACTTTTTGATCTGGCTAATTTTGGTGCTACTAAATTAAATCTAAAACCATCGGAAGCTGTTTCTAAGGCTGATAGATTGGGTTGGGAAAAAGAACTGATTGGTTTATATATTTCTGAACATCCATTTGGTGAATATTTGAAATTTTTGGGTCGTGATTTTACTAGAATATCTAATATTTTTAAGAATCAAGGTAATACTAATTGGGTGGCGGTTTGTGGGATGATTGGTTTGGCTAAAAATATTATTACCAAAAAAGGTAAACAGATGTTGTTTATAAATTTGGAAGATGGTACTGGCCAAGTGGAAGTTGTTATTTTTCCTAAAATTTATGATCAATTTAAAGCACTTTTAATAGAAGGTGAAAACGTTTTTATTTTAGGAAAGTATTCTGACAGAGAAGGCGAGAAAAAAATTATTGCTGAAAAAGTTGAAAGGTTAACTAAAGATAATTTGGGGCAGATGAAAAAACGTTTTGTGGATTACATGAATAAGGATGGCGAAGAAATAATGGAAGAAAATGAATTTTTAGTAAAAATTACTAAACCATTAACTCCAGAAACTATTACAGAATTAAAAAATTTATTTTCTCATCACCCAGGTGAGATTCCAGTAGTGATTGCAGCCCAAGATAAGAGAATTGCTACTAGTTATAAAGTAAATAAAACTGAAGAATTACAAAAACAAGTAGAAGAGGTAATAAAAAAGCCCGGTTGATCAACCGGGCTTGTTAGTTGTTTTCAGCTATCTCGATATAGTGGGACACTGTTGATGTCGTGCAAAATTGTTATAGAGTCCTTTTGGACAGTGCGGCTGATTGCTTCTGCCAACAGACCATCAATCGGCAAGACACGGAATTTTGTCGTGCCGGCTAGTTTGTGTTGAACGGGAATAGAGTTGGTGATTACAATACGTTCCAGGGGGGAATCTTCAAGCAGATGCAC
>JAPLWR010000005.1 GCA_026396495.1 Candidatus Magasanikiibacteriota bacterium
AGAGTTGTTTCCGTCATTATATTCCATACATTTCCTGCGAACTTTTCCAGTAAAAATTTAGGAATTTGCTCTTGTTTGTCTCTTTGATCTTCCCCATATTTGAAAGTTACCATCAAATCTAAAAATTCATTGTCTAAGTGCCAACCTAATTTTTCTAAAATCTCATGGACGCGTTTAAAATCATGAGCAATAATAATTTTGTTGGCGAAAAAATCATTAGAGTTTTTTTCTATGAGAGAAGAGGGGAGATAAAAAACAGTAGCACCATCAAAAGTTACAATAGCTCCAAATAATTTAGCTTTTAACCCACTTGCTCCATCATCAGATAGATAAATTGCACACTGTTTGGCCTTTTGTCCTGCCTTTACCAAATCCTTAAAATCTTCTTTGGTTTTAATTTCCACCACTTTTATTTTGGTTGTTTTAACAGATTTTCTTTCTTCCACAGCACCCTCACCAGTAAATCCATCCAAACGTTTTAATAACGTACCAAATTCCCATTTGGCCAATAAACTTTTCATCTCCTCATTAATAAAATTTTTGTTTTCACATTCTTTTAAAGAATAGTTAACTGGCACATCATAAATTAAGGTCATTAAGTGTTTACTAAACAAAGCTTCTTTTTCGCTACTCTCTAATTTAGCCATCACACCAGCACTAATTTTTTTCTCAGCCCAATGTTTTTTATTTTTATAAATATTTTCTACTGACCCAAATTTTTGAATCAAATCTGTGGCAGTTTTTTCTCCGATGCCTTTAACACCTGGAATGTTGTCCGACGGATCACCCCTCAAAGCCTTATAATCTACCATCTGGTCTGGTTTTAAACCGTAACGTTCTACCACAGCTTTAATGTTATAAACAGCAATGTCGTTCACACCCTTTTTCATAGTATAAACTTCCGTATCCTCGTCTACCAACTGCAAGGTATCCATATCACCCGTCACAATCAAAGTTTTTAATTTATCCTTTTTGTCATTCAAAGCCACAGTGGCAATAATATCATCAGCCTCAAAACCCTCACATTCCAATACTGGTACTTGCATGGCTTTTAATAAATCTTTAACCAAAACCATTTGATCATACAATTCTTGAGGTTGTTTGACCCTACCGGCTTTGTACTCTTTATATTCTTTATGCCTAAAAGTTGGCGCTTTCAAATCAAAAGCCACCGCCAAATAATCTGGTTGTAATTCTTTGATGGTACGCAAAAAAATGCTAGTAAAACCATAGACGGCATTCAAAACCAAACCATCTTTATTGGTCATAGGTGGGATAGCGTGGAAAGCGCGGTGCACGATAGCATTGCCATCTATAATGATGAATTTAGGCATAAGTTTATGGTGTCATTTTACCGTGATTTGAGGTTAAAAGCAAGATAAAAATATTGACTAAAAAGCATTTCTGTGATAAAAAATATTTAGGAGATCTTTTAATAGGAGACATCTTATGCCATTAAAGTGGAAGAAGCTGAACGGTCCTGATGGTGATTACCATGAAGGCCACTTTTTCACTCGCAAGCACACTTTTGAGCTTGACCTAAGAAATCCAGCGGTACTAGAGTCCCTCGGCGAGTCAGCGAGACAAACATTGGTCAGAGGTGATCTTGTGGCAGAGGAAACCTCTGCACCGCCTCCACCGCCCAAACCCAAACCTTTTCGTAGAGCAGGTATCTCTCTATTGGACCGCCGTGATATTCACAAAGTGTGCGATTAACCATTAAAAAACAGCGTCCTTCCAACCTCACCGCCCGCATTAACAGCTGGTGGTTTTTTATTATCTAAGCAAAAAACCGCCCCTCGGGCCGG
>JAPLWR010000079.1 GCA_026396495.1 Candidatus Magasanikiibacteriota bacterium
ATGCCATACTCTAAAGTTTGAGTATTAAAAAGCTTGGCTTTTTGCCAAAATGGTATTTTTAAATGTAAACCAGGGGCTAAAACCTTCTTTAAAACACCTCTACCTAAATCATAAACGCAGGCAACATAACCTGGTGGGACATAAATAAAAAGACCACGTAAAACATCGTCCATTACAAAATTATACATTAACTTGTCTAAAGATTCTGCTCCCATAGTTTTAGCTAATATTAGTGTTTATCCAGCTTTTTTTCAGAGACAAAAAAGCCTTTAAACATTGATAGTATATAGGAAAAGGCTAGAGATGTCAAAATAAAAAGAGATTTAACCATTGGCAGAGCCCAAAGTAACAAAAAACTCATAATAGGGAAAAAAATAGCATAAAGCTGTTCCCCTTTTGTGGTTTTTCTTTTTCTTTGCTCTAAATAATTTTCTAAAAATAAAATCACTCCCACCGCCCCAGCCCAACGCCAATCCCTTATACCTAATTCAAAACCATAAAATTTAGTATTGATTATTTCTGGTCTTTCTATGGTTGGATACAAAACATTTAATTTATACCTAGTTAACCCACCAATAAACACCTGATACAGCAAAACCAACATTAAAGCCTGAATGGCTAAAACTAAAATTTTTGCCCAAGGATTAACTTGGCTTTTACGAAATAGTTCTCTAAGTTTTATTTTTAAAGCTACTGCATCATTTTTAAAATCTTTTTTAAGAACATCTACTTTTTTATCTAAAAGCTCGTACTTAACTTTATTTTTTTCAGAAATAACACTTAAAGGTAACAAAAAAACTCTCAACCCGATGGTTAGAAGTATAACCGCATAACCTAGATTTTCTTTTGCTATTCCATTATAAAGCCAAATTAAGGCATTAAAAACTGGAATATAGAGCCAATTTGTCCAGATATAACCCAAAAAATCCATATTTCAAGCTTAGCTTATACTAACCTTATAATACCATCTTTTTTGATTAAGAGCAATCAATTATTCCTGCCTCAAAGCTGTCACCGGTTCCAATAAAGCCGCTCTACGCGCTGGGGTTAAACCAAACACCAAACCCACAGTTAAAGAAAAAGTTATAGCGATAATAATACCTAAAAAAGATAAATTAAACCCTAAAACAAACCCTTGAGATGCCGCTGCTAGAGAGATTAAATAAACCAATATAATTCCAATTATAATACCAGCCAAACCAGCCACAAAAGTCATTACCAGAGATTCAAACAAAAATTGAAGAAAAATATCTTGATTAGTTGCTCCCACAGCCTTACGTAAACCTATCTCATAAGTTCTTTCAGAAACAGTTACATACATAATATTCATAATCCCCACCCCACCCACTAATAGGGAAACTGCAACTAAGGCTAAAAGCAAAATAGTTAAACCATCAAATATCTTGTTAATTGTCCCCTGAGCCTCCGCCATAGTAGTAGCGGCAAAATCATCCTTATTTGGATCAGTAATATTATGACGACGTCGTAATAATTGGGTTATTTCATCAGCAGTATCTTCTGCTTTTTTCTGATCTTTTACTACCAAACTAACAAATAAAATATGGTCCACACCCAAAATTTGTTTTTGCAATGTTTTGATTGGTATGTAAATGATACTATCCATATCCATAAAACCAGAAGCCCCTTGTTTAGCCAAGACACCCACCACCCTATAATTTATCCGATTAAGTTTAATATTTTTTTCTAAGGGATCTGTTTGACCAAATAATTTTTCTTTAACTGTAGAACCAATTACTACAACCTTAGCTAAACCATCATTTTCTTCTTTAGAAAAAAATCTTCCGTCCGCTAAAATCATTTTATTAACTTTTAAAAAATCTTCACTCGCTCCCCAAAGCATTGTTTTTTTAATTTGATCACCATAACCAGCTAATTCCTGACCTGTTAATCCAGGAGAAACGGCCTCGACATTACTAAGTTTAGCAATGGCTTCTGCATCCTCCATAGTCAGGGTTGTTATGGTTATACCAACAGCCATACCCATGGCATTTTCAGTGGAATTTTTTTTAGTAGAAGGAACCTTAACTTCCACTTGAATCAAGTTGGGGCCAAAAACTTCTAACTGTCCAGAGACAAACTTTTTTAAAGAATTCCCAGCCGACATAACCACAATAACTGCCACGATACCAATAGAAATACCCAAAATAGTAAGGGCACTGCGTACCTTATTTTTGATGAGAGTGTTTAAAGCAGATTTAATTAAATATATTTTATTCATAATTCATTATTCG
>JAPLWR010000053.1 GCA_026396495.1 Candidatus Magasanikiibacteriota bacterium
ATTTGTTGATGAAATCCATCGCATGAATAAGACTATTGAAGAAGTTTTATACCCTGCTTTAGAAGATTATGCCTTGGATATTATTATTGGTAAAGGCCCAGGTGCCAGAACTTTAAGGGTGGATTTAAATAAATTTACTTTAATTGGGGCCACTACCAAAATGAGTTTGTTGTCAGGACCATTACGCGACAGATTTGGCGCTATTTATCATCTTAATTATTATGAAGAACCAGAAATTGAACAAATCGTAAATCGCAGTGCTAATATTTTAGATATTAATTTGGATAAAAAATCTTGTTCTAGAATTGCTACCTCAGCTCGTCGTACTCCTAGAATTGCTAATCGTCTATTAAAACGAGTACGTGATTACGCCCAAGTTAAGGGGGATGGCGCTATTACGGAAGAGTTATCAAGTGAAGCTTTAAAAATGCTGGAGATTGATGAAGCAGGTTTGGACCAAGTGGATAGATTGATTCTAGAAGTAATGATTAATAAATTTGATGGGGGACCGGTGGGATTAAATACTTTATCAGCCGCCACAGCTGAAGAAGTGGAAACAATTGAAGAAATTTATGAGCCGTTTTTATTACAACGGGGTCTTATCAATAGAACCCCACGTGGGCGAGTGGTTACAGCTTTGGCTTACAAACATTTAGGACTAACTCCGCCTGTGCAACAAAATTTAATCTAATTTAATTTTATGGCTTTTCCTCTTTATTATCTTTTGTTTATTTTAGCTGCTTTTGGAACAATTTATGTTATTTTTGTTTTAATGGATTTGTATCATTTGGTAAGTTTTGCCGAGATGCATTTTACTAGCTTTGTGATGACTTTTGTTTTTTTAGCTGGTGTAGTTTATATTTGTTTTTGGGGCTGGACACTTCTTGCCCCTTTAAATTGGAATGAGATGGTGGTTATTTTTAATGGCATATCTTTTAATTCTCCAACATACTAATATGTTATATAGTCAAGTTATTAAACAAAAAAGTTACGAAAAAATTGCCCATTTATTACGTCGTGATATAGTAACCTTTGTTCCTTATGTTTTCTTTTTGATCTTACTTTTAGGAGTGGAGGTGGGTGTTTATTTTCTTTTGAAGACCCTTTTTCCAGATTTATTTTTAAAAAATATTACCTTGGCAGTTTTATATATTGCTGGTTTTATTTATACTCTGTCT
Source organism: Candidatus Magasanikiibacteriota bacterium (assembly GCA_026396495.1). GTDB lineage: Bacteria > Patescibacteriota > Patescibacteriia > Magasanikbacterales > UBA10003 > GWC2-40-17. The sequence continues at coordinate 1,179 of JAPLWR010000053.1, forward strand.
GTTTGGTTATTTTTTTACACCGCTTTTGTGAATTATTTTTTGGATATGTGGATTGTAACCACTGACAGAATTGTAGATATTAGACAGATGGGTCTATTTTCCAGAACAGTAGCGGAGTTGGATTTATTTAGGGTTCAAGATGTTACATCAGAAGAGCACGGGTTATTTGCTACTATGTTTGATTTTGGGAATGTTTATATTCAAACGGCCGGTGAAAAAGAAAGATTTATTTTTTATAATGTGGCTGAGCCACATAAAATTAGAGAAGCGGTTATCCATTTGGCAGATGAAGACAGGAAATTTCATAATACAAATAAGAAAAAAGAATAGAAGAATTATCAAAAAAGCCCGGGACTCAAACCTGGGCTTTTATAAATAAAAACCCCCTTTAGAGATGGGGGAGGTGGTTAGGTCTCTTTGATTATGTTAGTCCGAAGGAGTTCTGTTTCTGACTCATTGAGAGTGTATGTTTCGTAACC
>JAPLWR010000027.1:0-1910 GCA_026396495.1 Candidatus Magasanikiibacteriota bacterium
GAGGTGCAAAAATTATCTGTTGATGTAGAACAGGCCAATCAAACTTTAGTTACCCTGGACAAGGCTAAGAGTGAATTTTTATCTATTGTGGCTCATCAATTGCGCACTCCTTTAACTGTAATTGGCGGGTATATTTCTTTGTTGCGTGAGGGAGCCTATGGTAAAACTGGTGCTAAAGTGGAAGAAGTTTTTTCCGCTATCGATCAAAACAATAAAAAGTTAAATCAATTGGTGGATGAATTTTTAGATATTACCAGACTGGAAGAACAGCGCTTACAATATGTAGCTAGACCATTGGATATTAGAAAAGTTATAGAAACTGTAGTGGAACGCTTGGTAGATATTGCCAAAACCAAAAAAGTTAAATTAGTTGTTTCTTTGCCTGATGAACCTGTAATGGTTTCCGGTGATGAAGAGAAATTAAATCACATTTTTGACCATTTAATTGATAATGCTATTAAATACGGAGAATCTGGAGATGTTAATATTAAAATGGTAGTTGACGGGGAGGGTGTCTTGGTGACAATCAAGGATAAAGGTATTGGCGTTTCAGAATCAGATATATCTAATTTATTTCAAAAATTTTATCGTACAGATAATGCTAAAAGAGTAGATGCTAATGGTGTGGGGTTGGGTTTGTTTTTGTGCAAAAAATTTGTGGAAGCTCATAACGGTCATGTTTCTGTAGAGTCTCCTGGGGTTGATAAAGGGACAACTTTTAATGTTTGGCTTCCATTAAAAAGATAATATGTATTGGCAATTTATTTTTGTTGGTTTCATAATTTTTCTTACAGCCGTTATTGGTTGGTTTTTTATTAGAAAGTACAATTACGCTACCCATTTTCAGGCCTTTGGCTGGATGTTGTTTTCTATGGCTTTATGGTCTTTAGGAATGATTGGTTTCATTGTGGCTGTATCTGATGAAATGGCTAAATTCTGGATGCAGATAGGTCATATTGGTGGATTATGGATTGGGATTTGGGTTTTTTATTTTGCTTATGTTTTTCCACCCAGTTATCCGCGGGCCCGTTTTATGTTGCGTTGGCTTTTATTTTTTGGTTTTGTTTATTCTGTCGTTTTGTTGGTACCGGGGTATCTATTAGAAGGAGTAAGGCATAGAGATTGGGGGAGAGATGGTTTATTTGTAGCTTCTTCAAGACATATTTTTTCTTTAGCGTTTTTGCTTTTCTTTATTTTTGGTTTAGGTTTATTTATCAAACGTTGGTATTTAGCTGAAGACAAAATTACTAAGTTACAAATAATTTATATTCTAGGGGGCATTGGTTTAGGCAGTATACCGGGTTTAATTTTTAATATTATTTTGCCAGATCCTTGGATGGGAGAAAATTTTAAGTATGTTTGGTTGGGTCCAATTTCCGGAGTTCTTATTTCTATTTCTATTAGTTTTGCTTTGTATAAAAATCATCTGTCTCACCCCAAAGTTTTGGTGGGAGAATTTTTTTCTATTTTGTTAATTTTATTTTTATCGGTTAGATTATTTTTTGTTGATTCTAGGGCGCAACTAATTTGGCAGTTTGTAATTTTATTTTTTACTGCCATTTTTGCAGTTTTATTAGTTAGAAGTATTTTGGAAGAAGTGACCCGCTTGGAAAAAACCAAGCAATTAAAAAAATTATTAGATGATGCCAATTGGCGGTTAAAAGAATTGGAGCATTCTAAAAATGACTTTCTTTCCATTGCTTCCCATCAATTAAGGACGCCTTTATCAGTTATTAAGGGGTATATTGCTTTGTTAAGTGATGGGGATTATGGCAAATTAGATAAAAAAATGCAGACAATTTTGGATAATATTGCTTATAGCATAGAGAGGTTGATGCATTTGGTTGATCAATTTTTAGATTTGAGTCAAATTGAAAGCGGAAAAATTGAATTTGATTTTGCCCAAGGTG
>JAPLWR010000027.1:2024-11896 GCA_026396495.1 Candidatus Magasanikiibacteriota bacterium
CCAAGGTGATTTTGTGGATTTAGCCAAGCATGTGATGCATGAATTAAAACCCCGGTTGTCTAGAAAATTAAAAATGGAGTTAGTAAATAATGTTAAGGGCAAAGTAGAGGCAGAAGTAGATGCAGATAAAATTTTGAATGTAATTTTTAACTTTGTGGACAATGCTATCAAATATACTGAGTCGGGTAAGATTTCTATTGTTTTGGAAAAAGATCAGCAAAAAATTATTGTCAGGATTAAAGACACTGGTATTGGGCTAAGCGCCGAAGACAAAGAAAAAGTGTTTAGCAAATTTTTTAGAAGCAAGGATGTCTTGGCTGCAGTGGGCAGAAGCGGTACTGGCTTGGGTTTATACATCGCGGCCAAGTTTGTGGCTGGTCATAACGGAGAAATTTGGTGTGATAGTCCCGGAAAAGATCAAGGTAGTGAGTTTGGTTTTAGTGTACCTCTAAAACAGGCCGTAAAAGTTACTCAAGTAGAGGCTTAAAACAGGTTTGACAAGAGGTTAAGCTTGAGTTAAAATAGAGCTACTTTTAAGTTAATCTTAATTTTATAAAATATGAGCGACAAATACGCTGGACAAGCAGGGGGAGATGTAGAAACTATTGTAGGCCCTTCTGTTAAAGTAGAAGGAGAATTTGTGTCCGAAGGCAATATTATTATTGAAGGACAGGTTACTGGTAAGATTAAAACTTCCAAACAATTACGGGTAGAAGAAGGGGCAAAAGTTAATGCTGATGTAGCAGCTGATAGCGCAGTTGTTTCTGGAGAGATCAGAGGCAATATGCGTTTAACCACTACTTTAGAATTAACACCTACTGCTAAAGTTTACGGGGATGTTACAACTAAAACTTTAATCGTATCCGCCGGCGCTGTTTTACAAGGCCATACTATAATGGATGAAAGTGAAAAGAGCAAAGGTAAATCAGGAAAGAAATCAGAAGGATATGACGAAAGCTCTGTTGCGGTCATCTAAAGCTCATCTTGATTCGGAAAAAGTAAAAAAAGAATTACAATTTTTAATTAGAAGTGGGGGGGTAAAAACCATTACTTCTAAAAGTAAAAGAATTGGGTTGGAATCTTCCTCGGCTTACTCTTTAGAAAGAAAGGGGACAGATGGTTATCTTTACCTTTACGATTCTTATTTACAAGATCCGGAATACAAGAATATCATCGCTAACATTGAAAAACGTTTGCGTGATTTTGAAATTTTTGGTAAAACAATCAAGTTGTCTTCTTTTACTAACCCCAAGGTTTTAATAGAAGATGACATGCGTCATGGTATTAAGACAGTTATTATTGTAGGAAATGATGATAGTTTTATTAGAATTTTGTCTAGGGCAGCGGATTTGAATGTGACTTTTGGTTTTATTCCCGTGGGACAAAAGAAGAATCATTTTGCTGAGGTTTTGGGAGTTCCTTTAAATGAAAAGGCTTGTGAAGTAATTTCTGCCAGAAAAATAGAAAAATTGGATTATGCTACTATTAATGAAAAGAATTTTTTCATTTGTTATTTATATATTCCCGCCGCTAGATTAAAAGTGCAGTGTGACGAAAGCTTTACAGCTGATTTGCGTCAGGATAAATTTGAAATAGCCATTGCTAATTTATTACCTCCACCTTTTGAGAGTCAAAGATTTCAATTACATCCACAAGATGGACAGATGGAAATATATTTTAGACCAGCTGCCGGAGGGATGCTAGCTAATTTAATGGGTGGCAAAAAGAAAAAACAAATCAGCACATTTTATTTTAAGAAAATTTTGTTAAAAATGGAAAAGCCTGCTTTAGTAATTGCTGATGGCAGAGAATCTAAAGAAGCCATGATTACTATTGAGATCAACAAAAAAAAGTTAGCCATGATTGTAGGCAAGGAAAGACAATTTTAAAATGGGCAGTTAGCTCAGTTGGTTAGAGCGAACGGTTTACATCCGTTAGGTCATAGGTTCGAATCCTATACTGCCAACCAAAAAACTCTGTTGTGTAACAGAGTTTTTTGTTTGTAATTGTTTTAAAAAACTCTTGACAAAAAAGTAGTTTTATAACATAATACAACTTCGTTCTTTTCAGGAGAAGTCATGTTTTTTACTATTCCCAGAACGCCCGAAGAGCAGTTGGAATTGATTCTACGGCTTAATCGGCAACATTCTTTGATCTTTTCCAGTCCTGATGCAAAGTTGGCCAGAAGGAGGCATCGGGCTAAGCATCCAACAGAAATTGGGGCTTTTAAGTGCATGGATGGTCGTATTCATATTCCCTTGGCTACCAATACGCCTTTGGGAATTATCAAGCCCTGGCGTAATCTGGGTGGTATGTTTGACTTGGGTTGGCCTTACTTTGCCAGAAGCGTGGCTAGTTGGGTCAATTATGCCATGGATCGTGGTCGTCAGGTTTTGATGTTAGTAACTTACCATTATTCCCGTGGGGATGTGCATCGAGGTTGTGCGGGTTTTGGCTATGATCAGGAAGCTTCGATTGTCGGCATGTCTCGTTTGAAGAAGCAGATGGAACACGTTTTTGGCGTCCATCATCAGGTCGTCTACCCTATTCTCTTTGGTTTTGAAACAGATTTGGAAGCTGGTGTTTTGCATGGGGAAAATGGGGAAGTGGTTGACCTTTCTACTTTGCAGGGTGTTTCCAAAGACGATTTGATGCTGATGCTCATTCGTCTTTATCCTGATATGTCGTTGCAGATCCGTAAGGACTTGCTGCGTCTAGTCACAGGAAACATCGAACATACGGCTGAAGTTGCCGCTAGCAATCGCCCTCTGACTGAAACTGTCCATCGGGAATGGATCATTGGTGTTGGTCGGGGGTTTGATTGGTTGCATGAACCTAATACCGCACTTTTGGTTGGTCCGTTTAGTCCTAATTTGGACGAACCAGTGGCTAAGGCGGCTGGAATTATTCGTTCCAATATGTTGGCCGGCAGTATTGATGATAAGAGTTTTGTTCTTTTGGCCTCGGCTTTTTACCGGGATTCCACGGGAATTGAGCCCCTATTGGCTAGGGAAAAAGCTTTGTTCTTGGGGGATTTCTCTGCTGCTACTATTCGTGAAAGATATCCGGATTTGGCTGATAAGATGCAGGTACTTTCGGTCACGGTAGATATGCAAACCAGAGCTTTGGAAATTGTTCGAACTTAACCTAACCTTACACAACCAGCACCAACGCTGGTTGTTTTTTTAAAAAACTTGATATTTGGTAAACGCTATATGTTTGAGGTATAATATAAATATGAAACCATTGTCTAAAATAAAAATTAAATGGTCCTCTGATTTCGCCTATGCGATCGGTTTGTTAACAACCGATGGTAATCTTTCACCAGATGGTAGACACATACTTTTTACTTCTAAAGATTTGGAATTAGCAGAAAAGTTTCAAATCGGTTTAGGTATTCAAGGTGAACACATCGGAAAAAAAAGTAGTGGGTCTTGCGCAGAGAAGAAGTATTTTGTAGTTCAATTTAGTGATAGTAATTTTTATAAGTTTTTATTAGAGATAGGATTAATGCCCAAAAAAACTTTTATAGTAAATAAAATTAAAATTCCCGCAAAATATTTTTTTGATTTTTTACGCGGAGAAATTGATGGCGATGGATCAACATATTCATATTTTGATCCTCGTTGGAGATCTAGTTTTATGTTTTATATCTCTTTGTGTTGCGCTAGTCTTAAACATATTAATTGGATTAGGACGGAGATTTTTAAGTCATTAGGAATATGGGGTCATATTACAAAGAGTATAAATAGTTCTGCTTATCAATTAAAATATGCCAAGAGGGAGGGCTTGAAATTAATCACTAAATTGTATTATAATGAAAGCGTTCTCTGTTTATCTAGAAAAAGAAACAAGATTGAAAATATCTTAGCTTTAAATAACCAATTAAGAGCCGCGGTGGCGAAAGAGCAGACGCACCATCTTGAGGTGGTGGCGACCGTAAGGTCATGAGGGTGCAAGTCCCTCCCGCGGCATTAAAATTATGAGAATACTTTGGATTTTAGGAATTCCCATTGGTGTACTTTTTGTCATCTATACAGAATGGTTTTATCAAAATTTTGGTACAATTGACTGGGCGGAACAAAAATTAGGATCTAATGGTGGTACTAGATTATTTTACAAGTTACTCGGGTTGATTATTATTATCATTTCCATTTTAGGAGTTTCCGGGGCCTTGGGAGGAATTGTTTTGGGCATTTTTGGTGGCATGTTTTCCGGTCTGGCCAAATAATAAACCAAAATTTAATATAAAAATATGATCATTGAAACATCAGGCGGTAGTAAATTATTAGATCCTAAGTTAATTTTGCAGAAATTAGGTTTAAAAGATAAAATGGTGGTGGCGGATTTGGGTTGTGGAGCTGTGGGCCACTTTGTTTTTCCGGCGTCACGCATGGTGGGTAAAGATGGTAAAGTTTATGCCGTGGATATTCAACGTTCAGTTTTAGAAAATATTGAGAAACGTGCTGATTTGGAAAATTTAGAAAATATCGTGGGAGTCTGGAGTGATTTGGAAAGATTGGGTGCTACTAAAGTAGAAAGCGAGAGTGTGGATGCAGCTATTTTAATTAATACTTTGTTTCAAAATAAAGATAGAGAAACAATCTTAAAAGAAGCCAGACGTTTGTTAAAAGTTGGTGGAAAATTATTGGTGGTTGATTGGTTGTTAACTAGTTCACCATTTGGCCCGCCAGTAGAAGGCAGGGTAGACCCATTTTGGGTGGAGCAAATAGGGGATCAGCTGGGTTTACGTTTGATGGAGAAATTTTCTGCCGGTAAATATCATTATGGATTAATTTTTGAAAAATAAATTTATGTATTCATTAGGAAATTTTTTTACGACTCAGTATTGGTTTGGACAAACTCCTTTTTTAGGTAAGCCTGCCTTGTGGGCTATGGTTATTATTTTTGGTGTGATGTTGGTTGGAGGGGTAATTATTAACACCTTGGCCAAGGGACAAAAATATGGCAAACCTTTGTCTAGGGGATTGAGCAAAATTGCCAGGATGTTGGGAGTGATGGGCTTTTTTGCTTTTGTTCTTTTTTTCTTTCGTTATGAATTTGTAGCTATTTTGTCTCGTCGTTTTATGTTTGGTCTTTGGTTTGTTGGGTTAGTTGTTTGGGTTGTCTTTATCATTAAATATTTTATTAAAGTTGTGCCTAAACAAATGGCGGATAAAAGGGAGCAAGAAAGATTAAAAAAATATTTACCATAAATTTTTCTAAGGGGGATTATGTATACTCAAAAAATCGGGCGCTACGGAGAAAATTTGGCGGCCCGATTTTTAATTAGTAAAGGCTTTAAGATTTTGGCGAGGAATTTTCAGACCCGCTATGGGGAGTTAGATTTGGTGGCGGAAAGGGAGGGTGTGATTCATTTTGTAGAAGTAAAAACCAGAACTGGACTTAGGAGTGGGGAGCCAGAAGAAGCAATTAATTATTTTAAAATGCGGCGATTACAAAGCGCGGCGCAAAGTTTTTTGTTGTCGCGTAATCTAGTTGATGTGGGGTGTCAATTTGACTCTGTGGCTTTGGTTTTGGATTTAAAGGCTAAAAAAGCCAAAGTCAGATTGATAGAAAATATCATATTTTAGCCAAATTTTTCCCAAGACCTCTTGACAAAGGGACTAATTTGTGCTATACTTGAATGTTTTCCGGTTCTTTGGACAAGGGAGCTTTTCCCTCAGCTGGAGGTGTGCCGTGGAGAAGATCAGGGCTTTCGGACGCAAGATCAAGGCAATTTTGTCGTGGTTGAAGTGGGAGGGTCGGGAGTTGCTGTCCATGTGGCCCATCAAGTGGTCTCTGTGGTTTCTGGTCATCATCGCCGTCGGCTACTTCTTTTCGTGGATGAAGGAAAGCGAGAAGGAGAGGGACGTCGAGGTTCTGCAGTCGCTCAGTGGTGTCTGCACCAAGGGCAACATGGGTCAGCCGATGGTGCGGCACAGCCTGAATACCAATCCCCAGTACTTCTGCATGGCAGAAGATGGGCGAATGACGCGGGTGCAGTTCTCAAACCAGAACATGTTCGAATACATCGGTCAGAGCCAAGATGGACAAACCGAGTTTAAACGCTCGGTTTTTCCTTTGTTTAGGCTCCAATTTGCAGGTTCGAACGCCGGGCTTTCCTGTCGTGCTGAAATAATACCGGCAATTAGAATTGAATACAGTTTTTCGGTAGAAAGACTAAGTTTTTTCTCTTTTAATGTAAGGTTCGAACGGAGCGTTGCGAGTGCTTCCACTTTTTCATTGTAATCATCGCCTTGGAAAACCTCGGAGATTCCAACTGCAAGGTTAAATGCTTTCTTTGCTCTCTCGAGTGCGCTGTTGTCTGCACTGCCTGTTTCGGATAAGGTTCTTGTAATGTTTTCGATCTCGGACTTAAGGGAGGTTTTCATATTCAAAAAGTCGTCCTCATCGATTGCGCCTCTCATTTTCATTCTGATTAACTCCGAGTATTCCTTTTCTTTAGCTTCTTTTTGTTTGAGCCACATGTCCTTGCGTTCGAATTCGTTTTGCTTGTCGTTTTGAGTGAGTTCGCTCAAGTGTTTAATGCTCCAATCACGCAGGTCCGGGGAAATTTTAAGGTTACTTTCAAAGTAGCCGGCCAAGTATTCATCAATATCACTTTGGTACACGCTTCTTTCGGGGCACGTAGGCATCCTCCTCTTTGTGCAATGATAATAAATGTAGTGTGCGTATTTAGGGCTTTTCATTTCTGTGATTTTTGTATTACAAACCGGACAGTGAGTTTTGGACTTGTAGGCAAATTTCTTTTTACAATTTGAACAAGTGAGTTGGTGTTTGTGTTCAGCCGTCACTGCACCGCCACAAGTTCCGCATTTTGTTCTACCAATATAAGGAAACTCATTTTTATTTGTTTTTGGGCGTGGGTTTCCTTTTCCGCCCAGCATTGATTGAATAAGCCAGTATTGCTCCTCTGATATTATGCGAGGAACCGTCTCATTAACTTTATACCTAATAATTTGATCATTCTCGTCTTTTCCAAAAAAGAAGCCGGCATAAAACGGGTCCTTTAACACTAAATGCAAATGAGATAAGGCTATAGGATTTCCACCCTCTTTGTCTCGTTGAATGTTTTTAAGTCCGAGTGTGTTTTTTGCATATTCGTGTAAACGTCTAACGGAGTATTTGCCAGTTAAAAATTCAAGGAGCAGTTGCTTAACAAGATGAAAACGATCGGGATCAGATAAAATTCGTCTTTTTCCTTTTTCTCCAAAATCATTGATGTAACCAATTTTGGCAATACCAGCCGGATATCCGAGTTCGCGTTTTTTTCTTAAGCCTCTTTTAACATCGATGCTTTTGTTGTCATTCTCCATTTTGGCCTGACTGCAAAAAAGAGTGAGCATAAATTTATCTTGTGGTGTGTTTCTGAATACCTGCTGTTGCGTGATAATCTCACGGAGCTTCTCTTTATCAAACAAATCTACCAAGCGAGCGGCATCGATTGCGTTACGAGATAAACGATTTGCATGCCAAGCTATAATGCCCTGAACTTCTCCGTTTTCTATTCTCTTTATGAGTTGTTCAAAAACTGGTCGACCGAAGGAATTTTTTGCTGATTTTGATTCTGTTAGAATATCCGTCGTCAAAACTTTATTTTGAGAACTTATTTTATTAATTTCTGGGACCTGAGATTCAATTGATAACGCTTGTTTATCCTCAGCTTCGCTTGATTTTCTTGCGTAGCCGTTATAAATAATTTTTGTTTGGTGTTGGTTGTTCATAATTTTGTTTGGTTGTTAATAATTTCTAATTGTTACTACACACTATAAAGACTTAGGTTCGAAGAAGTCCAGCTTACTGTCTTTCTTTTATTTTTCAGGCGGTGGCCGAGTTTCTTAAAGAGCCCCCTTACCCCCACAACATTGCTGTTTAAGGGAGTTCGCCGTGCCTTTGATCCGTTTTCTCTCGGAGGCGACTTGGTTCCAACTCTCACTCGGACTACCTTGGCGTCCGGTGGTATTCCCGATTGCGTTAGGAACGATTAGCTACACCGCAATCGGCGACAATGGGTTTTATTTTTCAGTCGTATGGCACTTCTGTCGCGCGAAGTCACGCATTCCCATCGCCTTATACCTATTTTATTTTTACAAGCCCTGTATAAGGTTCGCCCCGGGGCTTGAATGAGCGAGTATTCCTACTCGCCGGTATTTTGCTCAAGAGTGCAACTCACTCTTGCCACAACAGGCGAGTTTTTCTTTTCGTCTGCTCTGGCAAGGGCGGTAAGACCCAATCTCGTAAGTTTTAATATCGACACGCCGAGTTCTTTTGCTTCATCGTCAGACAACAAAACTCCGTAGTCTTTTTCTACGATTTGTTTGAGTTCTTTAATTGTCTGAGTTTTTAATTCCATAAATCAAACGGCCCCGGAAAGGTGATTAACCGGGGCCGTATTGATCAGTGATGGCCACCACCTTTTTATGATGGCGATAAATAAAAACCGCTATCATATTTCTATGGTAGCGGTCTTGCTAAATTAAATAGAGGTGAATTAAAACTTAAATTTGAATTTACCCAGTCTTAGTTTTCTTTGATTTTTTATTATTGTTTTTACACTGTCGGAGCCAATATGAATGTCATGTTTTTCCTTAATGATTCTGGCAATTTCTATGTCTTTATAATCTCCCTTTTTCATGCCGAGTTCTTTTCTGCTTTGTAAATATAAATCATAAATAAGCGCGTCTCTTTTTTTAATATCTTCATCCTCATTCATAACTCTTTGAGGGTTGTGTTCTTGTCGACCGAGCACATTTTCTATTTCATCCCATCGGTTGCGTATTTCGTCGACGACCTGCTCGCACGTGCTTCCACCTAAAATATATATTTTTGAAAAAGGTAAATTCATTTTTTTGTACAACTCATCAAGTGTGCCCTTTGTTGGCTTATTCTCTGGCACATCGTCTATGACAATTTTAGGGTCCCTTCTTGACGATATGTGGTTAGGACCAAAAATTAAATACTGATCTAACACAGTTTTGTAGATTATTGGGATGCTAAATTGTTTTTGTAATTCAAAATTGAAAGCCAACAATTGCATACCGCCGTCTTTATTCACAGATAGCCATTTCTGAAATTCATCATCGTTCTTAAAACCACAATCGGGAATTTTGAGAGTTTTTCTGACTTCTTGAATAAATTTATTAAACCCTTGGTTCAAAGAGAGCTCATAAATAAGTCGCTTTGTCCGTAGGCCCATTTTTTCACCTTTTTCACCTTTCATATTGTTATCAGGCTAACATTTTTTTGTTTGCATAATTATCCAATAAATCCTCAAGTGTTTTTTCTCCGCCGTCTTTTGTTGGGTAAAAATACACTTCGTTATGTGTCTTGTAGCCGGGGTGTTTTCGGCTTAAATAAAACCGAACCGATGGACCGTCTCCTTGCAGTATTTTCAACATTAAAATGTCCTCAACGAGATCGTTAAGATGGCATTTAGTGTACTCAATTTTTTCTTTGAATTCCTTGTCCTCGTGTAGCCAGCGATAGAAGGTGTCCCGGCTGATTCCGGCTTGTTGAGTAGCGAGGCTAACACTTGAACCGCCGATACTTTCAAACATCGCCACAAATCGCTCTTTCGCTTGCCGGGTGCTGACACGTTCGTCTTTTTGAACATCATCGCACACGGGGCCAACGGTGGCCCCACGCGTGGCTAACATGGGTGAAAGGTGCTCAATTTTGTCAGGTTTGTCCGATTTCATAATAAAAATGTTTATTTTGCCTTAACTCTATTATGCCAAATTATGCCAACTTTGACAACGCAATTTGAAAGGGGTAAAATTAAAATGCAAAGCTAAAAGTTAATCATCGCTATGAATACAAACATCGACAAACTTTTTACGATTGAAGAA
>JAPLWR010000012.1 GCA_026396495.1 Candidatus Magasanikiibacteriota bacterium
AATAAAAATTATAAGTCTGGTTATTTTTTTATTTGTAGTGATAATTTTTGTAAGAAATGGTTATTTACAGATTTGGCGGGGCCAAGATTATAGCTTGTTAGCTGAAGAAAATCGCCTGAGACTTAAACCAATAATAGCCGAACGGGGGATAATTTATGATCGAAATTTCAGCCCCTTAGTTACAAATATTCCTTCTTTTAATTTAGTTTTGACTCCACAAGACTTACCTCAGAATACTACGGAAAGAGCAAAGACTTTAGAAAGCATTTCTTCTTTGAGTGGTCTTGGCGTATCTGTGATAGAAGATAGACTCAAAAATAGTAAGGGGCATTATTTTCAGTCGATAAATTTAGTTGAAAATTTAAATTATGAAAAAGCCATGGGTTTGATAGTTAGTGGCGCAACTATTCCTGGGTTAACTATAGAACAAATTTATACTAGGTTATATTTATATGCACCTGGCGCAACTGATTCTAACAGTACTTCGAGTATTAATCAAGTTGTTCCGGTTGATTCTCTGGCGCATATTTTAGGTTATACAGGAAAGATAAGTAAAGAAGAGCTGCAAAGCCATCCGTCCTATCTTTTGGCAGATTATATTGGAAAAACTGGTTTAGAAAAACAATATGAGTCATTACTTAGAGGAACATACGGACAAAAAGCCACAGAGATTGATGCAATGGGTAAAGAAAAAAATATTGTTAAAGTTTCCCCCCCAGAAGTTGGGAAAAATTTAATTTTGACATTAAATTTAAATTTTCAGCGTACATTAGAAGAAATTACAGTTAATTACTTAAAAAAATTTAATAAAAAAAAGGCGGTTGCTATTTTGTTAGACCCTAATAATGGAGAGATCTTAGCCTTTGTTAACTTGCCGTCTTTTAATAATAATCTTTTTGTTAATGGTATTTCTGAAGAAAATTATCAAAAATTAGTCACGGACAAAAATTCGCCGCTTTTTTCTAGAGGTTGGAGTGGTTTGTATCCATCGGGTTCTACTATTAAACCACTATATGCTTCAGCTGCTCTTAATGAGAAAGTAATTGATAAAAATACAGTCATTCTTAGTAACGGGGGTATTCAAGTAGATCGCTGGTTTTTTCCTGATTGGAAAGCTGGCGGACATGGGCTAACAGATGTTCGTAAGGCAATCGCCGAGTCAGTAAATACTTTTTTTTATTTCATTGGTGGTGGTTATAATAATTTTGTTGGTTTAGGTTTAGATAAAATGATTTTATATTTGAAGAAATTTAATTTTGGGTCATCCCTAGGTATTGATGTGCCAGGTGAGGCTAGCGGTTTTATTCCTAGCCGTCAATGGAAACTAAATACTAAAAGAGAGCAATGGTTTATTGGAGATACTTATAATTTATCTATCGGACAAGGTGATTTATTGGTTACTCCTTTACAAATAGCTTCTTTGACGGCCACCATTGCCAACGGCGGGACTATCTATCAACCTCATTTTGTTAAAGCTTTTGTTGATCCATCTAATAATTCCACTAAGGAAGTGGCCCCAATAAAATTGCAGGATAAAGTTATACCGGATGCTTATCTCAAGATAGTTAGGGAAGGAATGAGGCAGACGATAACTGTTGGAAGTGGTAGATTGTTAGCCGATCTTGCTATTCCTGTGGCTGGTAAAACGGGCACGGCCCAATGGTCTAATAATGCCGCAGAAAATCATGCTTGGTTTACCAGCTTTGCACCTTACGATAACCCTAAAGTAGTCTTAACAGTTTTAGTAGAAGAAGGAGGAGAGGGAAGTGCTGTGGCTGCCCCTATCGCTAAAAATTTTTTTAGTTGGTATGAAAAAGAAGTTAAGTAGGGTTTTAATAATTTAAAGACCACAAACAGTTGACCCTCTAGTTATTTTGTGATATAATAAATCGCACAAATCATTATTTTATAAGTGAAGTTTAAAAATATGGAAAGTAATTCAACTTATCTCACTGCGTCTGGTTTAGAAAAAATAAAAAAAGAACTTGATGGCTTAAAAAATAAAATTCACGAGGTAGTCGAAAGAATAGAAAAAGCTAAGGAATTAGGTGATTTATCCGAGAATGCGGAATATCACGAAGCAAAGGAAGATTTTGCCTTTACACAAGGGAGAATCCAAGAGTTGGAATCAATCATTATGCGGGCTGAAATAGTTACTAAAAATACTAATAATACTGTTGGTATTGGGTCAACTATTAAAGTCAAAAGCGATAAGGGTAAAGAAATGGAATATACTATCGTTGGTTCTAACGAAGCAGATCCAGTGCATGGAAGAATTTCTAATGAAACACCCTTAGCTCTGGCCTTTATTGGTAAAAAAAGAGGTGATAGAGCGGAAGTTAAAACACCAACTGGTTCGTCTGGGTATCAAATTCTAGAAGTTAATTAAAATATTTAAAAAGGACCCCTAAATTAGGGGTCCTTTTTATGATTACTGAAAGGACTTGATTGTCAGCTTAAATTAAGCTATAATTAATTTATCTCTATCAGCTTAAATGAGCTAATAGGTTATATTTAAATATAAAGAGAAAATTAAAAAAATTTATGACTGAGGAAAATAATCTTAATATAATTGATGAAGGGGAGGTAAGGCTCAAAAAAATGGAGGAATTTAAAAAGGCAGGGTTTAACCCCTATCCTTCTTGGAGTAGTATTGAGAGAAAGTTGATCGGTCAAATGATTGAAGATTTTGAAAGATTGAGCCAAAGAGAGGAGCTAATAATGATTGCCGGCAGAATCAGATCAATCAGGAGTCATGGTGGCTCTACTTTTGCTAATCTAGAAGATGAAACAGGAAAAATACAAATATATTTTAAAAAGGATGAAGTGGGGGATGAAACCTATGATTTGTTCGTTAACCTAGTTGATTTAGCTGATTTTATTTCTGTTGAAGGTGCTGGTTTTATAACTAAAAGAGGTGAGAAAACAATTTTAGTCAAAAAATGGAAACTCTTAACTAAAAGCTTATTACCTTTGCCTGATAAATTTCATGGTTTGTCTGATGTGGAAATTAGATTTAGACAAAGATATTTAGATTTATTAGCTAACCCAGAATCAAAAACAATTGCTTTACAAAGAATTAAAATTGTAAAATCTATCAGAGATTTTTTTGACATGGAAAATTTCTTGGAAGTAGAGACTCCTATTTTACAACCTTTGTATGGTGGAGCCACAGCCAGACCATTTGTCACTCATCATAACGCCTTAAATACTGACTTATTTTTACGCATTGCTCCAGAACTTTATTTAAAACGTTTGATTGTTGGTGGTTTTGAAAAAGTTTATGAAATTGCCAGATGTTTCAGAAATGAAGGTATTGATTACAGTCATAATCCAGAATTTACGCAAATAGAATTTTATTGGGCCTATGCTACATACGAAGATTTGATGAAATTGATGGAAAAGTTTTTTTCTTATCTTTTACCTAGAATTGGCAAAGAGATGAAGTTTACCTATCAAGGTAATGAAATAGATTTAACTCCACCATATCCTAGAAAAACATTTAGAGAGCTTTTGATTGAATACGGAAAAATGGACATAGAAGATTATCCAGATGCCAAAAGTTTGTTTGATTGGGCTACTAGTAAAGGATTAGAATTGAACAAAAATGATAGTAAGAAAAAAATGCTCGATGATGTTTATAAACATTTTGTAAGACCAAAAATAATTCAACCTTTATTCATGACAGATCATCCAGTAGAGCTATCTCCT
>JAPLWR010000034.1:0-6941 GCA_026396495.1 Candidatus Magasanikiibacteriota bacterium
TTTAAATCTTGCAAAATAGAAAAAATCTTTCCCGGTAAAATATAAGCCCCATGAGTAGCTAGGTTGGAGGGAGCTTCTTCTTTTTTAGGCTTTTCTACAATTTTTTTGATCTTAAAAACATTGTCTTTAACTAAATCAATATCCGCAATACCATAACGATTAACATTTTCTTCTTCAACCCTAACAGCAGAAATAACCGCTCCACCATATTTTTCATAAACATCCACCATTTGTTTCAAACGTGGTGGATCAGAATAAATAAATTCATCACCCCACATCACAGCAAAATCTTCTTCCTTATCAATTAAATGACGACAACAATAAACTGGGGTAGCATTACCATAAGGACCTTTTTGACGCACATAAACAAAATTAGCCATTTCTGCAATGTGACGCACTTCTTCTAACTCTTTCATTTTCCCTGCCTCTTCCAAACGTTTTTCTAATTCATAAGAATGATCAAAATAATCCTCAATTGCCCTCTTGTGATAACCCGTCACAATGATAATATCTGTAATCCCGGCAGCTACGGCCTCTTCCACCACATATTGGATAACTGGTTTGTCTACAATAGGTAACATTTCTTTAGGCATAGATTTGGTAGCGGGTAAAAATCTAGTACCAAAACCGGCAGCTGGAATAATTGCTTTAGTAATCTTTTTAAGGTGATTTTTCATACAACAAAACTTTTAAGTAAAATTTACCTCTAAACTTGCGCTTAAATTGTATCACTTAATTACTTTAAAGGAAAGAGAGCTTTAAAAACTTCATTTTATCTCCCTCCAAGAGATTACATGATACTCTGTGCCCATAGGAAAAGATGGGGGTGGGTTATAGGTTAAATTAGTATCATAATTAGTCACCGTGTTGCGGTAGCCAGAAACCACTGATCCACCTTGAGTTACCCAGCTCCAAGTCCACACTCCGTTAGAAACTACTGAACCATAGATAGTTAAATTATCTAAAATATTACCAGTGTAATAAAATCTCTGAGCACTACCATTTTGAGCAATAACAGCCGCATCAATTTCTAAATTATTTGGTGAATATCTAGGAATTAGAATATGCTTTTGAGCAATTAAACCTAAAGAATCAGTTCCATCCTTAGTGGTGTACAAAATATTATTAGGAATAACAATAGTAGTGTAGGTGTTAGGATTAACCGGAAATTTACCAGAACCAATAGTTATATGCCCCTTAACTGTCCCCTCTACCCAAACTTGATCTTCAATAAAAATAAGTCCATTACTAGGATTAACATAATTACCCAATAATGTTTCGGCGCTAACATCATAAGATTCATAATGTTTCACATCATCTACATCTTTACCATAGCCTGGTGAAGGCACCGAACGCAAAGAAGTGACTTTATAAAAATCAAAAGTACCATTACTCTTAAATTTTATATGATAACCACGAGAACCAGAGGAAGAACGATAAAAACCACCGGTTTGAGCACCGGATCTAATATCTGATAAATCTATGGTAATAGCACCAAAATCAAAAGCTGGCACTGGAAATTTTAAGAATTCACTTGGTCCGCCAGACCCCCAAACACCTGGCTTAACAGTGTTATTGCAACCATTACCAAAAACCGGCTTACAAACATAGGTTGGTTTAGCAGAAGTAATAGGTGCATCAGCTGTACCATCAAACCTTATTCCACCATTAGCATGCAATTTGCCATGAATAGATTCATTATCGCCAATCCAAACATCAGAATTAGTTAAAAAAGCATAGTCAGCCAAAGAAGGAAAACCTAATCTCATCTGTAATTTTCTTTTGGTATTAGGTTGTTCCGCTGTATAACCAGTAGAAGTGATAGTAACAATACTGGAACCAAAGGCTGGTGGAGTAATTGCTAAACTAAATTGGCCAATCACTTGTCCGTCTTTATTCTTATAATCATGAACATAGGGGCCAGCTCCGCCAGTGCCATCAGTATAATCTGAACCATAATGAGCCAAATGCCAGCGATAATACTCCACTCCTGCCTCAGCAATCTGAAAAGCTTGTTCACTATTATGTTTAAAATGAGCAGCCTTATTTTCCATCACCCCAAAAACTGCCACCCCATTAAAAATCATGGTGATGGCTATGGCACCAAAAACCAAAGCAGTTAATAAAATTGTTCCGGGATTTTTTTTAATCCGCATATTTTAAATTTCTAATTTCCACCTTGGAACTTACAGTGATTGGTAAAGGCGAAAAACTAGGTTTTTGATCGATAGTTAAAGATAGCTGAACAACTCTAATATCTAAAATATTAACTGGAAAAGACAAAGCCACGCCCGTACCAGTATAATTTTTATTAAAGTATAAAAAGGGCTGCTGACCAGCTGTCATATCATGCACTATGTCAGTTATTACTTCGCTGGCAGGATTATAAGTTAAGGGGTTGCCAGTTGGTTTAGTTACTCCTTTTTTAAAAGTTGAGTTAGAAACAAAATATCTTATTTTTTCTGCATAAGAATCATTATCAATATCGCTATAAAAAGTAAAAGAGGTGGCCGAGGCTGCACTAATTAAATAAGAACCAATACTAGAAGCTGAAGCATTACGCACCTCTTTAACAAAATCCTCCATTACTCGACGAGCTTCTTTTTGGGCAGTCAACTGGTTATAGATAACATTATTAGAAGAAAAAATAGTGCCGATAAAAGAAGTAACGGCAGTAATAATCAACATAAAAATACCAATGGAAACCAAAACCTCCAAAAGAGTAAAGCCTTTTTTATATTTTAAATTATCATTTTTCATTTTAAGGATTCATTAAAACTTCGGCCTGGGTTCTCCCGCTCACATCTACTGTTGTGACAACTGTTTGATAACCGGCTAATTCTATGGTCATATCATAGGTGCCAACATCAAGACCAGAAAAAAAAGCTTGCCCAGGTGGGGTACAACCAGAGGTATAACTAAAAGCCACTTCTGATAATTGAGGGGTAGAATTTTGACTAGTAGTAGACAAAAATACTTTATAACGCAAATATCTATCTCCATTATGGACGCTACTAATATTAGTATCACTAATTGTATAATAAGTGGAAGCAGTTCCATCCGGCCCCAAAAATTGCCAAGAGGCAGAAGTAGAGGAGGCAGTCGCAATTTGAAACTTCAAAGAATCTGTTCCTGTTTGAGGTGGTTGGCTTAATGGCTCCCAAACAATATTGGTAAAATTACTAGCCGCGCCAAAATCAATAGTAGAAGAAATTAAATCTCCACTCCATTGATATTTGCCCGCTATTCTTTTTAAATATAAATCTCCAGCCGGGCTAGAAGTTTCTACTGCTCCACTTTGTTCTAAGTATTTGGTTTCATCAATATAAGACTCTTGCCCAGAACCACCAGACCAATCTGTTTGGCGTAGATACCCCCGACCAGTCACTAAAGTTTCCCCCACCCCCGCCTTGCTCAAAGTAATGGTGGCACTAGTTAAGGGAAGTTTTGTTCCATTATCTTTTACTGTGACAAGTAAAGAATTGGTAGTATGGGATTTTAAAATAATAGATAAATTTTGAGTAGTGTCAGGAAATAAAAATAAAGGCAAAGTAGGAATGGTCCCAGCCACATCATAAGAACCATTGGACATATTAAAGGCATAAGTATCCCACTCTAAATTGTTTAAAGTATAAGTACCTGACCCACTGGTAGTAATATTATGATTATACTTAAAAATACTAGGGTTAGTTCCAATTATTTTAGACCCAGCCACATTAAAAACAATGCTGGCTATGGGATTACAAAGAGTGTTAATAGTGGAAAGTGCCACAGTGCTTACCTTATCGATAGAAAAAGAAATATTAGTAACTGTCTGAGAAATAACTGTAGCTGGAGGCTTAACTGGATTAGGATTATCCACGCTGGAAGCAATAGTAGAATCACTAGTGTAACCACTTTTTGTTACCGTAATACTATAACCTTCAGTAGAAGTGGCCGTATCGACAATTTGCAAATCACCAGTAGCATTGGTGACGTCAGTGATATTAATGGCTGGAGAAACTTGATTATTAACAATATGAACAGTGGCCCCAGGTACAACAACACCAGAAGCATCAAAAACTTTAATAAATAAAGATCCATTTTTAGAAGCAGATTCTAAGCTTTTAGGTGAAACTCTGGCAGTTAAAAACTCTGGTTTAACTTGCCCACCAGTGCAAGAAATGCAGGTTACATTTACCTCCATTAGTTTGTAATCTGCAGGAGAAGTGTCATTGGGTGTTCCGCCGATAACACCATCAGCGGGATCGTCTACATTACGAATGGTGGTATTAACAGAAAAATTCACCCCATTTCTTAGAGTAGATGTCACAGCTGGCCAAGACCCATTGGGAACCCCGCCTACTGTACCTACATTTTCATACGGTAAATTTCTAATAATTTCTATGTACTCATTAGCAATTTGGGTTTCTAAAACTCTCACACGAGAAATGTAAGTTAATTTAAAAACATACATAATGACAGCATAAACACCTGCCATTATCATCGCAAAAATAGCTACCGAGACCAAAATTTCAATTAAAGTAAACCCCTTTTTACTTTTGAGCATAAGTTATTTAGTATTATACCATAAATTCTAAAAATTGACTTTCTTAATAGTTAGTTTTAAAATCAAAATACCTACATTTTTTAGGAGGAGCTTATGCCACTCATCATAACGCGTGAGATGGCCATTCAATTTGTGCAGCGCCAACAGAGAGGTGGCGATCCTGTGGGCAAACAACTTACCAATTTGCGCCAATTTTTGGCCCACAACCGCCGCATCATGACTCACGGAGCCAAATTCTATGTTCGACACAAGATCAAAGCTCTCACTTCCTATTGCCCGCGCAAAAAATTCTTCTGACCTACATCAACCACCTGGATTCCTCATAACGGGAATCCTCTTTTTTTATAAATTAAAAAAAGGGTGAATGCATTATACAATCACCCCGAAAGGTTTCTGTTTCGTCAAAAGTACACTTTAGCGATCAATAAATCCAGCCACGTGGACCAACGGGCGAATGGAAGAATTGCGAATCTTCAAACAGGTGATCAGCCAATCTGCTCCCATCTGAATCATTCCCACTTCGCCATCACAAGTTCCTCTGGTTTCAGTGAGAATCTCCTGACGCTCCAAGCAAATAGGCCCAACGGATCGCGCATAGGCCAAGTGACCAAAACGACAGTGAAAAATGTCAGGTGCAGAAAAACGATAGCACTTGTCTTCCACCAACTGTTCGGCAACATCTTCCTTCAGACACAAAGTCCGCCAATATTCGGTTTCTCCGGCATCAGGACCACAGCCTCGGTAAACTAGATTCTGCCGAGTTGTGTCGGTGAAGTATTCCGTATAGTCGTCACGCTGGTAAACCAACCTCTCACCCTTGCCACAAGAGGCAGGATAAGATTCATCTCGGACATTGGCCCGTCGAAAAGCAATCTCTCTGCGATCAGCAGCGTAAATGTCTTTGAGCATGGTCAGAGTATCCTGGTCCACAGGGCGGGGCACTAAACCCCAAGTCACCACCTCGCCAGAATAACGGCCAGAATCGACCTTCAAATTCCAACCTTCGGCCAAAGGAATAGAACAACTCAAGATAAAAGGAACAAGCAAAAGCAAGCGTTTCATGGCTTAACCCCCTTAAACCTTCTAAGCACCTAACACCACACTAAAGCTAAATAGGATTTTGGTCAAATCAAAAAGCACTCCCTAATGGGAAGTGCTTTAAAATACAAGAAAAATTATTTACCTCCTTTAGCAATACGTCGTCTGGCATTTTCATCTAAAACCACTTTTCTGATACGAATATTTTTAGGAGTAATTTCAACCAATTCATCATCGCCGATATATTCTAAGGAATCTTCCAAGTCCATGGGGCGTGGAGTATTAAAATGTTCTGCTCCCCCATCACCTTTAGAACGCATATTGGAAAGCTGTTTAGTTTTACAAACATTTACATGGATATCTCCTGTTCTGGCATTTTGTCCCACTACTTGACCTTTATAAACTTCAACAGCTGGACCGACAAATAAAATACCACGATCTTGCACATTTACCAAACCATACATATTAGTTATGCCAGTTTCATGTGCCACTAAAGAACCCTGATCTCTTTCTTTCCAATTACCTGGATCTGGTAAATATTTATGAAAATTAGTATTGATAATACCCATGCCACGGCTGTCAGTCATAAATTCACTGCGATAACCAAATAACCCACGAGTAGGAATAACAAATTCTAAATATACCACGCCTGTTTCAGTGCGCATTTCTTGTAATTCACCATGACGACTGCCTAACTTTTGCATGACTGATCCAGAATAGGCTTCGGGAACTTCAATATAAACTTTTTCGTAAGGGGTTAGTTTATGTCCATCAACTATTTTATTAATTACTTGTGGACGAGAAACTTGCAACTCATAACCTTCACGGCGCATTCTTTCAATTAAAATTGCCAAATGTAATTCACCACGACCAGAAACTACCCAACCGCCTTCAGCATCATTATCTACTTTTAAGGCCATGTCTGTTTCTAATTCTTTTTGTAATCTTTCATTAATTTGACGAGAAGTACTGTACACACCTTCTTTGCCAGCAAAAGGTGAATCATTAACAGTAAAAGTCATTTTCACAGTTGGCTCTTCAATTTCTAATAATGGCAAAGCAACTGTATTAGTAACATCAGCAATAGTTTCTCCGATACTAATATCTGGGATTCCAGCAATAGCCACAATATCTCCAGCTTCGGCATCTTCTGTTTCTACACGACCTAACCCCACAAAGGTCATAAGAGACATCAAACGACATTTCTTCATTTGACCTTCGCGATTAATATGCATTACTTCCTGTTTGTTTTTCAAAACACCATTATTAATTCTGCCGGTAGCAATACGTCCTTTAAAATTATCATAGACAATAGAGGTTACTAACATTTGCAAAGGAGCTTCTTTATCACCAG
>JAPLWR010000034.1:7022-9054 GCA_026396495.1 Candidatus Magasanikiibacteriota bacterium
ATGTTTTAAAATAGCTTCAAAAATAGGAGAGATGTCTTTCATCTTAGACATATCAGCTGTGTTCCCTGCCAAACCATTTTTAGCTGAAGCAAAAACAATGGGAAAGTCAGCAATCTCTTCATTAGCACCTAATTCAATAAATAAATCTAGGGTTTTATCAATTACAAACTCTGGACGAGCTTCTGGCTTGTCCACTTTATTAATCACCACAATAATTTTTAAACCCATCTCCAGTGCCTTTTTTAAAACAAATCTAGTCTGAGGCATAGGGCCTTCTTTAGCATCCACCAATAACAAACAACCATTAGCTAATTTTAAAACGCGTTCTACTTCTCCGCCAAAATCGGCATGGCCAGGAGTATCCATGATATTAATTTTGACACCCTCCCAATCAACGGAAGCATTTTTGGAAAAAATGGTAATACCACGTTCGCGTTCCAATTCATTACTATCCATGATCAAATCATCATTAACATCTTTGCCTAATTGGGTTTTGGATTGCCTTAATAAGGCATCAACTAAAGTAGTTTTGCCGTGGTCAACGTGAGCGATAATGGCTACATTTCTAATATTTTGCATGATAATAAGGCTAATTTCTAACAAAAAAATCACGGCCTTTAAAGGCGGATTTTAAGGTGAGTTTAGTATAACAGAAAAGATGAGTTCTGTCAACCATTGACAAAATGGCTAAAATGTGCTATACTAATTTGTTAAATTATAGCTCTTTTTCAGTTTAATTTAAGCAGATTTCTCCCTATTTTAGTGCCTTTAGGGCCTTAAAATAGGGAGAAATCCTGATGATGAAGTATGGTCGCGGATATAAAGCCGCGACACCAACCCCCACAGGAGAGATACGATGAAGACTCCGAGCAAGAACTGGGGCGACGTGCTCTACGCCGAGGTGGTCGCCATAGGGATCACCCTCAACCTGTTCTTCATCTGCAAGTGGAACGAACCGGCGAACATCTGGGACGTTGGCGGAGCCTTCGGGGCCTGCCTGGTGATGCTGGCCTTCAATATCCTCCGGTGCGAAGTGGGACAGTACAAGTCGGCATTCCTATCCGCCTACCTAGTGGCCATGTTGGCCTGCTCCGCATCCATCGTTACGATCCAACCGCAAATCGCAGCGGTAGGTATCGCTGCTTGCCTGATCGAAGCCTTCATCCAGATCAAGAAGACGGTCGTCATCAGCTGCCTTCCCCCCTTCTGGGTGGGATTCAGCTACGGCATCCAGGCCATCATCGTCTTCAGCGTTCTCTACTTCACCCTCAACTGACCCCACAACATCGACAACAACTAGTCCCCACCCGCCCTAGGTAACCCGAAGGCGGCTTTTTTTTATCCCATAAAACACTTTCTCTTGACAATCCCAGCTTATTTTGTTAAGGTCATTAGTCTAGCCTTGAGGCTAGCCTGTTCTTTCCTGAGGGAGGTACCATGCTCGCAGTGACCAAGGGATTCGCGCGCAACATGCACATTTTCCACGGCAGCAACAACAGCTACTACAGCCGCAACATGGCTGCCAGGAGACGTGGAGTCAAACGCTCGGCCAACAAGGCCATGAGGGCCGCCTGGCGCACTCTGACGAAAACCGCGCGTATCTGTGAGGAAGCCCGCGATCGTTTGGAATGCTTCTCCTCTGCCCCCAAGGGTTTTGCCACTGGCATGTTCTAGAAAACAACCTGACAGAGAGGATATAAAATGAAGAGCAATTGGAAAACCGTGATAGGAGCAGAGCTCCTGATGACAGCCATTGCACTGGGTCTTTTCTTCGGCAGCAAGGAATTCTTGGTGGAAACCTGGCCCGCTGCTGCAACTTTCACAGGCTACACCAGCCTGTTGGTAGGAATCGCTGGATTCTTGATCTTCGGCCGTTCCAACTTTGCCTGGGCCTTCTTGACCGCAGGCTTCATGGGGATCATTGGATCCTTTTGTTCTCTGAGCAAAATCATTCCGATTTTCCCACTGATCACCTTTGTTCTTATCATTGCCGGTGTGGCTCTGATCAGCATTTGGAAAACTAGTAAACGGA
>JAPLWR010000056.1 GCA_026396495.1 Candidatus Magasanikiibacteriota bacterium
TATTTTTTATAAAATTAATTATTTATAAACAAACTCCAGGGCTACTTTCATGAAAAGTCCAACCTGCTGGACAAATAAATGATTTGCAGTCAGAAGAACAAGTATCATTATCTTGAGAGGTTGATGAGTTTGTGCACGAACCATAAGGACACCCCGTCATATCGCAAACCTCTCCCGCACTTCTTTGTATATTTCCATCACCACAATAGGGGCCAGAAACTGTTTGCAGGTTACAACCAAAATCACATTCTTCTCCTGGATCTTTAAAACTACCATCCTTATCTGCGTCTACACCGCAATTAAGTTGAGAAATGGGCGTAGGTACAGAGGATAAAGGCAAACAAGTAACATCGGTAGAAGAAAAATAATTTACATCCAAATCAGTTCTTTCCCAACTACAAGTTTTATTTGTATTAGTATAAGTCAAAACACCTGAAGGGGCAATTGAGGCAGTAGTAGTGGCGTCTTGAAAAACAGGTCCAACAAATTTTTTATATTTATTTTCTCCCGGAGCAGCGCAGTATCTTTTACCTGAGCCAGGAGTGGCACAAGTTCCCGAACAATCATTATCAGTCTGGCAAGGTATTGTCTCACCACCAATAAGGTCTGGTACTACATGATTTAGAAAGGATTCCACTCCATTTTCAAACCAAGACAAGGCACAAACATTTTCTGGTTTTTTACAAACAGTTTTTACTTGAATTTTATTTGTAGGTTCTTCATAAACTACACTACAATTATTATTTACCTCACAATACTTATTAGAATTATTAGACACCAAAACCCCCCCAATAAAAGAATCATTTATTTTTTGTTTAAAAACAGAGCTCAGACACTTCCCCACCTGACAAAATTCACTTTTCTCGCATTCTTCATGTTCAAAATTTACTTTCCCGTCGCCACAATAATCACGAGATTGACAATCCCAAGAACAAGACTGACTTTCTTGAAGATTCCAAGCAGCTGGGAAACCAACACCTTGGGTTGTTGATAAATCACAAACTTCAGAGGATACCTGAAAAATACCATCCCCACACTTATTTGTGAGATCTCTGCAATGTGTATCGCAAGAATAACCATACTTACCATTATTATCACCCTTATCACACTGTTCCCCGCCTTGCTTGACACCATCGCCACAAAAACCTTGAGCAACACAGGAGGAGCCTCCTGAAACAAAACCCGTGCAGGTGTTATTACATTGCATTAACTGTTTACCAGGGTACAAACTTTCATTTATAAATGGGGTGCCAGTGTCATCAGAAGGAGTACAAGAATTATATTTTGTCTGTCCAATTTCACACTGCTCAGTTACTCCATGTTCATCTACCCCCACAATACCGTCACCGCATCTACCACCGATTCCTTGGACAACACCGGTACAGGAACCGCTTAGTTGAAAATTAACTCCTGCAACAGTACAAGTATTGGGGTTGGTGGCGCAAACAGCATCAGAAGCACAAGTTGTGCCAGTTAATTCGCATTTACTATCTACACATTTTGGTTGATAACATTCACTATCGGAGGCACAAGCTCTTTTGGTTAAACTGCACAATTTAACATTCAAAATATTTGTTAATCCATTCACCCAATTCATTGTTGGCTCTTCAAAGTCATTCTTTACAATAGAAGAATTTCCACCGCTAGTTTCATATTGAAAGACATGTGACCCAGCAAGACAAGCAAAAGTAGAAGAGGCGGCATTCCAACAAGTGTCCGAATCAAAAAGATTCAAATTAACTACATTAGGCGCTACACCCACAGTCAAAGTACTGGAGCCACAATTAACAAATTGATTTATTGGATCCGTTGGCATACCAAAGCCAAGAGAATTACTCAATAGCTGCCATGATTGCCATTTGCTGTTAGTGTAGGCTGGTAAAAAAGTACTATACTGGGGATTTTCTGTAAGCTTAGGAAAAAACCCTTTAGAATTATAGCTAGCTGCTAATTTTTCACTCACCACCTTCAAATCTTTAAAACGAGTGAAGTCCCGAGTCAAAGCAGAAACTTTAGTCTTATTATCCAACTCATTTACATTTAAAGTAAACTCATTCAAAAGTTGAGGGATGACATTAAGAGTTTCTGAGTATGGATTATCACTAAAAGCCAAAACATACACATTAGTAAAAACACTACTGCCACTGGTGTTTAAACCATTAATGTAGTAAGTTTTACCTTCTTGTAAGGATTCATAAACATGGTCACCAGACCCAACTTTGGCTGGAGTAGGCGCTCCCTTAGGGATCCAGGGTTGAGTTTTATACCAATCGGCAATAGATAAATGATCAGTATTAGGATAAACACGCAAACCAATACTGTTTTTATTAGTAACTGAATTAAAAGTAAAGAAAAATTCTTTAAAAATACCCGAAGTATCCCCCGTATGGGTTAGCACAACTGGAGATAATGCACTAATATCATCTGCGGTTACATTAACATCCCCAGCATCACGACAATATAATAATTTAAAATTAGACCAATTAAGTCCCACTGGGATACCATTCAAATTACCAGCAGCATCAAAGTAGCCCAAACCTAATCCTGGGGCAATGGTTGATGATGGCCAAGGATTTTCGCAGATAAAGACGGAAATAGTACTAGAGGCACTAAAAACCTTACCCACGGTACTACTAGCTGAAGTATCTTCAGTTATTGTCACTTTAGCTCCAAGAGTTGTATCGCCATTGTTACCCACTGCCGCAGCAGTTGCTTGGTTGGTACCGGCAACAGGGTTTACATTAATAAGATTCACAGCTAAATCGCCATCCAACCAATTATAATTCCAACCATAAATTCCAGGCATATCTAATAATTCTTGGGCTGGCGCATTTACCGATTCGTTTAAAAATTCTGGTTTAGCAGCAAACACTTTTTCTTCATCCTTTCTTTTAAATCCATAAACATCCGGGTCAATTGATAATTGATTAATTTTACAAAGTTGACTGGCCGTTGTGAAGTCAATCATCCAAGGATTTTGCATCTTAACCTTAAAATAATTAGTGACATCTTTGGTAGCCAATAACCTATAATTTTTTAAAGAGTCCAGTGGTTCTTTTAAAATTAAGGAAACTACTGTACTAGAAACTGAATCACCATTAATTATATGGGCATTAGTTCTAGTTTCTAAATCATAATTAAGACCTCCAGCACAATAAGTATCCGCTGCTACAGGCATTCCAAGCCAATGGCTAACAACAAATTTAACTTTTTGCCAAAAATTTTGAGGCTGCTTTTCTTGATAACCAACCCAATAAGTTCCACTAGGACAATTGGGGGTAGTGGTAGCTTCAGCCAAAATAATATTATAAAAACCTAAAGTAGAACTGGTAAAGCTAGTTTCACTCATCACCTGATTAAACCTAATGGATAGTTTAGCATTAGGACAAATTCCAGAAATATAACCCGGGCGAGGCCAAGTTCCAACTCCACTAACTGGAGTAGCGGTCACGACCTGAGGTCTAGGATAACAACAAGAATTTGTTCCAATACCCTTATCTAAGTCTGTTCCAGGACAGCTATCATCAACTGGCGAATAACCACATTGCAAAATAAAATCCGCAGTTCCTGTTTTTCCATTAGTAGAAGCGGTGACTGGAGTTTTTTGTTGGTTATGGGCATCAACAGTACCCAAACCAACAGCCTTGGCATATTGGTCAGGATCGATTTTGCCATCACCCTTAAAAGTCCATTGACAATCAGCACCACACTCAAGTTGACCATCACATTGTTCATTATTTGCAGAGTTTACAATTTTATCACCACACTGCCCGGTAGCACTTCCAAAAACCTTAGCTTTTAATAAACATGTATTGGAACAATTTTCTCCTACATTGCCATTTCTTGCACTACCCAAATCACATTCTTCTCCATCTTCCACAGTTCCACCATTACCACAAACGGCCACAGCCCCCCACCTACCTAAACAATCAGCTTTACGCGCAGTTAAATTTAATATGGAAGTATTTTTTGCTAAACAATAATTTAAACTAATTGGAATTTTTTTATTTAAACAATTAAAAGTACAGGTACTACCTGGCACACCATTCAAAGGACCAAAATCGCATTCTTCTCCATACTCCGGTGCTCCGCCGTTACCACAACATTGCACTTTATTAGTAGCAGTACAAGCTTGGGTGCCTACAGTAGTTAGGCGGCAATTAGGACTACAACTTGCAGTTAATGAATCACAATCTTCTTTTGATGGAGTGACAACGTTATCCCCACAATATTCGCTAAGAGTGGTACTTCCTAAAAGCCTCTCCCCCTTATCAACTTGACTAACAACAGCCACTGGATGGTATTGACTGTCCCACGCCCAATCGAAAGGAAAACCATTAACATCCTTAGATAATATTTGTCCCTGGGCAGAACAGGCATCTGGTTTACCTAGAGGGGTGCTATAATAATTGGCTGTTGCACCTATGACATTAACTGTAGAGGTAGCTGGCTCTATTTTTACACTGTCTATAGCACAAGCAGCACTATCATCTTTAGTTCTAAACAACCAAGAAAAACCAGTCCCCCCATCATTAATAAACTGAGGATCTAAGGTAACATTAGCCAGACTCCTCGCCCCATAA
>JAPLWR010000043.1 GCA_026396495.1 Candidatus Magasanikiibacteriota bacterium
TTGAATCACCATCTTCTCACCATGGGCCGTGGGCATAGTACTGACATTGAAACTGACATTTTTTTCTCTGCCGATGACCAACTTGATGACGCCCTTCTGGGGCAAACCCCTGCCCTTCATATTGAAGTTAGCCATCACTTTAAGTCTGGCCAACATGCTATCTTTGTAACGCAAGGGAGGCCGCATGATTTCAAACATCCGATCTTCCATACGATAACGCACTCGAAAATCATTGGCGTAAGTTTCCAGATGAATTGTGGTGGCTCCTCGCCTCACCGCATCCACCAAAATCATGTTAACTAGCCTGACTACAGGAGCATCATCTGTACTACTTACCAACGAACCAAGATTAGCACTCGGGGGTTCACAAACAACAGAGCTATCTTCCTCTGGCGAATCCAATTCCTCCAATGCCCTTCTGTGGGCTTCACGGCTCTCCTCGTCACTATAGTACTTCACCAGAGCCCGCTCGATTTGATCAAGCGAAGTAGGCACAGCCTCAGCCGTCAATCCAGTCAAAAACTTCACATCATCCAAGGCGTAAACATTGCTTGAGTCAGCCATGGCGATGTTGATAATTGAACCCTGACGACTAATAGGAATGATCTTATGCCTTTCAGCTACTTCATATGGAATCAAAGCAATTACATCAGAGAAAATATCACATTCATCCAAATTGAAATCACCTTGAATAACCGCAGGAAGATTTTGATCAACAGCACCGGGGTTATCTTGGTCAGCCATAGTATCTTTACCTCATGTCAAAGAGCTTATATTTACACCCTATCTACATATTACGGCTTAGTCAAGGCCTGGTAAAACTAAAAAAAACGCCCTAGGGACGCCTTCTTTAGTTTAGTTTAGTTTAGTTTAACTTAAAACATCAAGACCGCGGAATAGCTCTTCCTTTATCTCATCGGGTGGAATGGTGTCTTTGGTTGGATAGATTACTTTTAACTCTCTCAATCTCTTTTTTAAAACTTCCATCTTTGACTGAGCGGCGAAAACCTTATCACCTAACTCTGCTGCAGTTCTTGAACTGTCCAAATAGCATTCAATCTGAAAAATTTTTGAACCAAAACAACTTAACCAATCATTAGGGGTACGAGCAAATTCTCCTGTTACAGACTCACGAGCACCTTGAATTATAGCTCTCATCTCTCCTACCCTTGATACTTCTGGCGGTGGTGTTGTTAAAATATCCATATAATCTTGATTTTTAATCTAATTTATGATAGAATTCAATTATTCTCCAACAATCATAGCATTTGTTAAATTACAAATCAATTATGAACTTCATTGTCACAATCGAAGAAAAGGGACAACGCTTAGATAAATTCCTAGTAGAAAAGCTCAAACCAATTGCCAGATCCCAAATCCAGAAAATGGTTAAAGAGGGATTAGTTTTGGTTAATGACAAAATTCCCACCCCTCATCATTTCTTAAAAGAAAATGATGTAATTATAGTAGAAGAAAAAAAAGCTGATACAACTACCCCCGCTACCAAGACCACCACAAAAAAACCAAAACTAGTTTTCCCAAAATCCTTAGAACCTAAAATAATTTTTGAAGATAAAGATTTTTTAGTGATTAACAAACCTACGGGAATTTTAGTTCATGCTAGAGATGAGAGTCTTTTGGATCAAGAGCCTACTATTGTTCATTGGGTTATTAAAAATTATCCTGCTATTAAAAAAGTTGGTGAAAATTTAATTTTGCGTCCTGGTATTGTCCACCGTTTGGATAAAGAAGCTTCTGGAGTAATGATTATTGCCAAAAATAATAAAGCTTTTGCATATTTTAAAGATCAATTTAAAAATAGAGAAGTTAAAAAAGAATATGTGGCTTGGGTTTACGGCCAATTACCCAAAGAATGGGATGTAATTTCTTTTCCCATCGGTCGCTCACGTGACGAAGGTAAAATGGCTGCTCGTCCAGTTTCCACCACCAAAGAGGAAGTCCAGCCAGGCAAAGATTCTGTCACAGAATACGAAGTCATAAAAGCCTTTCCTCATAAAACCTTAGTTAAAGTAATGCCTAAGACTGGCCGCACTCATCAAATTCGTGTCCATTTTTATGCCCTACATCATCCTTTAATTGGTGATCCACTATACACTTCCAAAAGTTTTAAAAAGATTGCCTCGGACAGAATGTTATTACATGCTCATAAATTAACTCTTAAAAATTTGGCGGGTGAGGAGCAAACCTTTGTGGCTCCCCTGCCCAAAGAATTTAAAGTCTAAGCACAGTATGATAATCACTATCTCTGGTATCCCTGGTTCAGGAAAAAGCACAGTCGGAAAAATTATTGCCCAAAAACTGGGTTATAAATTTCTTTCCATGGGCGATATGCGTGGGGCAATTGCTTTAAAGCATAATATGACCATTGATGAATTAAACAAAATTGGTGAAAAAGAAAATTGGACAGACAAACAAGTAGATGATTATCAACGCGAATTAGGACAAAAAGAAAATAACTTAGTAGTAGAAGGAAGAGTTAGCTTCCACTTCATCCCCAATTCTTTTAAGGTCTTTCTTAATGTAGATACACCAGAAGCTGCCCGCCGGGCTTTAGAAAATAGAGCTGAAAGAACTGATGAAAAATTACCTGACACCATTGAAGAAACAGAAAAACAACTGGTAGAAAGACTTAAAAGTGACCAAAATCGCTATCAAAAACACTACCAGATTGATTACTTGGCCCCCAGTAATTTTGACCTTTTTTTAAACACAACCAACCTCTCCATCCAAGAGGTGGTGGATATAATCCTTGACAAAATTAAGGCTTTAAGGTAGAATTGAACTACTTAAAACCTATTTTAAAATGTAACTATGGCAACTAATATAAAGCAGACAGAAAACTTGTCCGAGGTGATAAAAAAATTAAAACCTGGCCAGACTGTCAAAGTATTCCACAAAATTAAAGAAGTAAACACCAAAGGAGAAACCAAAGAGCGTTTACAGATGTTTGAAGGAGTAATCCTTATGCGCAACCACGGTAACGAAGTTGGCGCCACCATCACTGTAAGAAAAGTTTCTGAAGGTATCGGTGTAGAAAAGATTTTTCCTATCCATTCCCCTATTATCTCTAAAATAGAAATTATTAAAGAGATTGTGGCCAGACGCGCTAAGTTATACTTCTTACGCAAGCCTCACAAAAAGTTAAAGGAAACAAAAAAGACTAAATAAGATATTAAAAAACCCGCTTCTACAGCGGGTTTTTTGTTACTTTATTTTTTTCAATTAATCTGCTAATATTTTCTTATCCCACAATTACGAGGTTCTTTAATGAAAATTCTTCTTTTTGGATCAAATGCCTTAGCTTCAGCGCTCACTGATGCTTCTTTGTCCGTGCAAATTATTCATATTCAACCCAAATCAAGACTATTTCAAGAAACCCCGGGTGAGATAACAGATGATGAAAGGGCTAATGTCCAAAAGAAAATTAGCCAACAACAACCAGATATAATGATCTTGGATTATGAACTGGATAAATCCACCACCTTTGATCCAGTAGCTCTTTGTCAACGTTTGGATTTTACCAACAACCCGCCTAGGGTTGTTTTATACGGTCAACAAACCCCGAAACAAATTCAGGACATGAATATGCCCAACGGCATACGTTGGATCTATGTATTTACAAATGGCAATCTCCAAGAAGAAGCTCAATTAATTGTAGCTCCTAGCAGTTGGAGAACCGACCACCTACTGTAACACAAAAAACAATCCCTGGTTGCTTAATGCCACCAGGGATATTTTTATTAAACAATCTTCTAATTTTTCTTTAAATACTGTCCCGTATAACTTTTCTTAGACTTCATTATATCCTTTGGTGTGCCTTCAGCTACAATTAATCCACCATTACGGCCACCTTCTGGACCCATATCAATCACCCAATCAGCATTATTAATCACATCTAAATTGTGTTCAATAATCAAAACAGTGTTGCCTTTGTCTACTAATTGATTTAAGACATTTAGTAATTGTTTGATATCTTCAAAATGTAAACCAGTGGTAGGCTCATCTAAAATATAGAAAGTGCGGCCAGTGGCTCGACGAGATAATTCTGTGGCTAGTTTGACACGCTGGGCTTCACCACCAGAAAGCTTGGTAGCTGGTTGTCCTAACTGCAAATACCCCAAACCCACATCAACCAAGATTTGTAATTTATCAGCAATAGCGGGAATATTTCTAAAGAATTGACGGGCTTCCAAAACAGGCATGTTCAAGACATCTACAATATTTTTTCCTTGATAATGAATTTCCAAAACATCAGCGGTATAACGTTTGCCTTGACATTCTGGACACAAGACAAAAACATCAGTTAAAAACTGCATGGGAATTCTAACATAACCTTCCCCTGCGCAAGCCTCACAACGTCCACCACCTTTAACATTAAAACTAAATTTGCCAGCGTCATAACCACGAAGTTTAGCCTCAGGAATTTCTGTAAATAAATCCCGGATAAAAGTAAAAACATTAGTATAGGTAGCAGGATTACTTCTAGGAGTTCTGCCAATTGGTGATTGATCAATCATAATCACCTTATCAATATTATCTAGTCCAGTGATAGATTTATAAGGTTCTGGTAAGTCTTTAGAACGATAAAAATGATTAGACAAAGCCTTACCCAAGGTTTCTATCACCAAAGTAGATTTACCTGAACCAGAAACACCCGTCACACAAACCAATTGACCCAAAGGAATTTTGGTATCAACATTTTTTAAATTAAAACCACTGGCTTTTTGAATCGTGATAAATTTACCATTACCTTTATGCGGAGTAGTAAGATGGGCAATCTGCACTCTACCAGAAAGATAAGCCCCAGTTAAAGATTTTTTGTTTTTCTTAATTTGCATGGGTGTGCCTTCGGCTACAATTTGTCCGCCATAAGCACCAGCACCAGGTCCTACATCAATAACATAATCAGCCCGTTCCATCATAGTAGCATCGTGTTCCACCACAATTACAGAATTTCCCAAATCACGCAAAGATTCCAAAGTAGTGATTAATTTTTCTAAGTCACGAGGGTGTAAACCAATAGAAGGCTCATCTAAAATATAAATGACACCAGTTAAACCAGTAGCGAGTTGAGTAGATAACCTCACACGTTGGCCTTCACCGCCAGACAAGGAAACCATGGAGCGATCTAGGGCGATATAATCCAAACCAACTTTAATTAAATCACCCAATCTCTTATCCATTTCTTTTAAAACAGGGATAACAATCTGAGGTTCAATTGGGTTACGGTCAATTTTTAATTTACCTTTGTCACCAATCATCTTTTCTAATTCTGTAAAAAAAGATTGCACTTCTCCTAAAGGCAAGGCGGTTATTTCACTGATATTTTTATCAAATAATTTTACCGCCAAAGAATCCTCTTTTAATCTTTTACCTAAACACAAAGAGCATTTTTTCTCCCGCATGTACTCTTCTATTTCTTTTCTAACATAGTCAGAATCAGTTTCTCTATGACGTCTCTCCAAATCATTAACCACACCCTCAAATTCCACTTCTTTATTTTCCACTTTATATTTTTCTGCACCAGTACCTTCTAAAATTAAATTAATAAATTTCTTATTCAATTCCCCTACTGGTTTTTCCATAGAAAATCCATGTTTATCAGCTACAGCTTTTAATAACTTTAAATACCAATTTTGGTTGCCAGTAATACGCACCCAGGGCTTGATAGCACCTTCAGCCAAAGTTAAACGAGGATTAGGAATAATGAGCTCTAAATCAGCTTCTAAAGTGATACCTAAACCCGTACATTTATGACAGGCACCTTGAGGGCTGTTAAAAGAAAAATGATTGGGCTCTAAATCTGGAAAACGACGACTGCATTTAGGACATCTCCAATGAGTAGACAAAAATATTTCATCTTTAATATTTTTACTCCAAGCAATAATCATTAAACCATTACCCAATTCTAAAGTGTCCTCGGTTAAACGCATAATGTCATAGACATTGGCCAAATTCACTTCGCCTAAAATAATATCAAGATTGCTAATAGCTTGCTCTTTAGTTTGCGCCAAAAAATTTTCAGTAGTGTAATATTTTCCTTCCCAACGTAAATTCTTAATTTCCTTAGTTTCTATAACTGAGTAAACTTCTTTTAAATTTTTCTTTTCCATTCCGGCAAACGGTGCCATTATCTTGACTGTTTTTTCTTCACTAACTAATTGTCTAATTTTTTCTACAATCTGACCAGTAGTATTTTTACGCGCCTCAATACCGCAATCAGGACAAATAACCACGCCCACGCGAGCAAAAAGTA
Organism: Candidatus Magasanikiibacteriota bacterium; assembly: GCA_026396495.1. Classification (GTDB taxonomy): domain Bacteria; phylum Patescibacteriota; class Patescibacteriia; order Magasanikbacterales; family UBA10003; genus GWC2-40-17. Next base: position 6,278 of record JAPLWR010000043.1, read on the forward strand.
GACGAAGATGATCATATATTTCTGTCACAGTTCCTACAGTAGAACGAGGATTTTGGGTGGTGGTGCGCTGATCAATAGCAATGGTAGGAGACAATCCTTTGATTTCATCCACATCAGGCTTATCTTGCATTTCCATAAACTGCCTGGCGTAGGCTGACAAAGACTCAGCATAGCGGCGCTGACCCTCGGCATAAATAGTGTCAAATGCTAAAGAAGATTTACCAGAACCAGACAAACCAGTGATAACCACTAATTTGTTTTTAGGAATTTCTAAATTAACATTTTTTAAATTGTTGACGCGAGCGCCACGAATGATGAGTTTATCCATAATTTCTAGGGTCGAGCTCGGAAGAAACCTTGTTTTCTTATGACGAGACCCGACGAAATTTCAAGCTTTGCTTATAATTTAAAATGAGATAGCTAAAGCAGCAGTGTCAATATTACATATTAAACCCTGTCTTAATTCTTCAGGTTTAATTAAACTATTAGAATCCAATTTAGTCACAAAATCATTACTTAACCAATTAATTAATGTCTGAGAAGTATGACTTAAATCTAAATTACAACTAGTAGGACCATTTTTACCTAAAATAAAAATAAAATCTGGTTTCAAAAGACCCAAACCCTGAGTGAGTGTCAGTAAAAAATAACCTTTAACCCCACCATGAGAAGAACATTTAGTCTCTATATTATTTAGATCAGCAACAGACGCCTCCATCCGATAAGAAATAATTTTTTTAGAACTATTTTCTTTATTTTCTAATGTAAAACTAGACTTATAACTTTCTCCATCATTACAAGCCAAATAAAGATCAATCGGACCAATACTACCTTTATTATAAACCCAAGGAAACTTCCATTTTTGTTCACTTCCCCTTACCACTCCACTAATAATACCTTTCACACAAGAATATAATTCTCCATCCTCTGAACTACAAACTTGAGGATAATTATCTTCTGGAGATAAAAAACCACCATCCCCTTCCGTGGGACACAAATCTCCCATACAGGCATCTCCATTGGCAGTTTTTAAATAATAAGCCCAACCGCACTTAGGTGAATTTTTTTCTACTGGGGCCTTAACAACGATTGATGACTGACCGCCACCAGTATTTTTGGCTGATAAAAAACTTGTCAAATTAATTGTGAAGTCAGTGTCTTTTAGTGAACTAAAAGGCACCCCTGCCTTAATAACATTTAATTTATTATCAAAAACAGCCGTCCCTCCATAAGCCACCAATCCTTCTTTGTTACCCATACAAAACAAACTTGATAAAATGACTGGTCTTAACATATAACTTCTAGGCAGTCTCAAATTTACTAAATCCGGATTAATTGTATAAAGCAAAGTGTAAGAACCTAAAATAATAACCAAACCCATCAAAGCACTGGAAATTCGTCCCTTAGCATCTTTAATTTTTTCAGGAGAACCAGCAGATGTCATATAAGCAAAGCCACCTACCATCACTAAAACAACTGCAATGGTTCCACCAACCCCCACCACCCAAAGATAAACGGTTTTAATATAATCTCCTAAATCGGCAAACTGTACTTTTCCTCCGATAGTTATTTGAGCATCGGCTGGACCAGCTGGAATACAAGCACCTAAAGTACTACCACAAATACCACTAGGCCCGCCCTCTAAAAAACTACTTTTTTCATTCCAATTCAATTTATTTTCTTCTAAAATAACTTTGCAGTATTCTCTACCCCAACACAATGGATTGGTTTCTGGAGTCCCCTGAGCTAATACAATATTAGGCAGAAAAACTAAGGTAACAAAAAACAAGAGAAAGCAAACACTTAGCTGTTTTTTTAAAAAAAACATACGAGCGGAGTTAAATTTATTGTCACTTTATTTTAGTTACTATATTCTCCCAAGCGCTTAGAGGAACTGCCCCTTCCACCTTTTGACCGTTCACAAAAAAAGTAGGGGTACCATTCAATTCCAAGCCAAAACCATCCCCCCAATCGTTTTCTACCTTCTTCTTGGCTTCCTCACTATCTAAGCACTTAGTAAATGATGGCACATCTAAACCAATTTGTCCAGAGTAGAGCAATAAGTCATCTTTAGTAAAGTTTTTTTGATTTTGAAATAGCTTGTCATGATAGGCCCAAAACTTACCCTGAAGGCCCGCACAAACAGAGGCGACAGAAGCTTCTAATCCACCTTTATGAGCCTCATCCTGTAAGGGAAAATGCCTAACAGTCAAACCAACTCTTTCTGGGTAATTTGCCACCAATTCTCTCATTACTAAAAAAGCCTGTTTAGAAAACGGGCAAGTAAAATCTATAAACTCCACAATTTGTAATTTGGCAGTTGCATTACCAATGAAGGGAGAACCAGTACCTTTAATTTTAGATAAATCCACCGTGTTTTTAGTCTGACCAGAGGCACCAGTTTTAATGGCGCTAAAAGAACCTTGCCCTAAATCCACTAGATCCCCTCTTTGGATTTGACCATAATAACGGAGGACCAACCAACCAAAATAAAGAACAAACACCAAAATTATTACGCTAAGGGCCAACAAAAAGATTTTTTTGGTCATATGAGTTTTAATCTTCAACTTACTGCCCATTATACACTTTTTTCATCTGTCAAGCAAGGATCAAGGGACTTAAAAACCAAAACCGCCTTCACCCTTAATAGTAAGTTCTTAAATTGACAAAAAACACCCATATTGATATACTTATAACTAACTATGTCATACTTAAATATTGTACAAATTATTTTAGCGGTACTTTTAGTAGCCGCCATCCTGCTTCAAGCCAAGGGAACTGGTTTATCTGGCGTCTTTGGCGGCGAAGGAAATATCTTTCGCACCAAACGAGGATTTGAAAAAATACTCTTTTACGCTACCATCGCTTTAGCTGTACTTTTCTTTGCCACAGCCTTAGCCAACATTTACTTCTCCAAATAATAATTAAACTCCCTGCAGGTGTTTTAATTTTATTCATGTGAATTTTATTCCACGTTTTCAAAATTGGACTAAAAAGAAATACGGAGAAATAAAAGTTTGGCAACAAACTCATGTCTTTCCCCAAAAAAATTTAGACCAAAAAATGGTCCTGGGTTTGATCAAAAAAAATAAATTGCCAGCTTTTAAGCAACTCCGTCTAATCCATAAATTTATAACTGCCCAGGAGAAAAAAACTCTTGGTCTTTTAGTAATTCTCATTATTTTTTCTTTGGGAGTGATGGCAGTAGAAACTTACTTGCAACACAGAGTAATTAAACCAGCTGTAGGAGGAGAATATGTAGAAGGTATTGTAGGCTACCCTAATACCATTAATCCCCTTTTTAGCTCTCTTAACCAAGTAGATGCTGATTTGTGCCGCTTAATGTACGCCGGTTTATTTAAATATGATCAAGCAATGAACTTGGTACCCGATTTGGCTGAGAGTTTCACTTTAGATAAGACAGAAAAAATTTATACTATTAAAATAAAGCCTGACTTAAAGTGGCAAGATGGAGAACCTTTAACCATAGAAGACGTAGGTTTTACTATTAATTCTATTCAGAATGCAGAAACACAATCACCTTTATGGGTAAGCTTTCAAGGTGTAATTTTCAATAAAATAGATGATTCCACTTTTACTTTAGAATTATCCCAGCCTTTTGCCCCATTTACTAACTTGTTAACCACTGGCATTATTCCGGAACACTTGTGGCAAGAGATTCCACAAAAAAATCTTCGCTTCAGCTCCATCAATTTAAAACCAATTGGTGCTGGACCCTACATGTTTGATTCCTTTAGCAAAGATTCTAAAGGCAACATTAAATCTTATACTTTAAAACCCAACCCATATTATCACGGACAAAAACCCTATCTTAAAATATTTACTTTAAAATTTTTCAATGATCAAGATAGTGCTTTTGAAACTTTAAAAAATCACCAAATTAATGGATTGAGTTTTTTAACTAAAGATGAGAAAGAAAAAATCAATCGCAAAAGTCTTAATATTCATTCCCTACGTTTGCCATATTATTCCACCATCTTCTTAAACCAAAAATCTAATTTGCTATTACGCAGTAAACCTTTAAGAGAAGCCTTGGAATCTGGTATAGATAAAAACCAATTAGTGGCAGTGAGTTTAAAAGGTGAAGGTTTGGCCATCCATGGACCAATTTTGCCCTTTCAAGTAGGTTTTACTCAAGATTTTAAAATTGTTTACGATGAAAAATTAGCATCTAAAAAATTAGATGATGATGGTTGGAAAATAATTACCCGCGAAGAATTTATCGAGAAAAGAAAAAAAGAGTTATACCAAGCTTGGTTAGATGACCAAACAGCTAAACAAACTGCAGCTAATGGAGGAAAGCCCAAAAAATTAACTGCAGAAGAGACTGCCCAACAAAAGATATATGGTGAGGAATATTTAGTTAAAGTTACAGCTGATCTAGAAAAAATTGATCCTCAACAAAAAATTTATCGTCAAAAAAATAATTACGGTTTGACCATTAAACTAACTACCGTTAACCAACCTGAATTCGTGCAAACCGCCAACCTGGTGAAAGAAAACTGGCAGGATTTAGGTATTCAAGTAGAAATAGAAGTATTAGATAATGAAAAAATTAAGGAAGTAATTAAGAATCGTCGTTACGAGGCGTTATTGTATGGTATTTTATCTGGTGCTGATCCCGACCCGTTTCCTTTTTGGCATTCCTCACAAGTCAATTACCCAGGGTTAAATTTGGCTGGTTTTGTCAATCGCCAAGCCGATGATAATTTAGAAACAGCCAGAGCAACCAATAACGTGGCTGCCAGAACCAAAGCTTACTACAATTTTCAAAAATTAGTAGCTCAAGATGTACCAGCAATTTTCCTTTACTCTTCTAGCTACCTATACCCGCAAGATAATAGTTTAAAAGGTTTTAACCAATACAGAATTTTTGACGCCGCTGATAGATTTAATGGAGTAACAGACTGGTACCTGAATACTAAAAATGAATGGCAGTGGTAACTAAGGCCGATGTGGTGAAATTGGTAAACACGTACGCTTCAGAGGCGTATGCCGCAAGGTTTGTGGGTTCGAGTCCCACCATCGGCATTGTGCAGATTAAAAGCATCCCTAAAAGGGGTGTTTTTGTTTTTACCTAAAACGATCATTATGGCCTTGACAAAATTGCCAAAAAATGTTAATGTTTTCTCAACGCCCAAAGTTGGGTGATGTTTCACAACAGTCTTAGGAGGTGTTCGATGGGCAAGAAGATTGTGTCCTTTTTCCTGATTTCCCTCATGTTCCTTTCGATCGCTGGTTGTGGGGATGACAAGCAAATCTGTCTCCATCCGAAGGACAAAACCACTGGGGTAGTCAAGGAAGACTGCCATACCTTTGAAACGTATGGTCTTCTCAACGCCAATGATAACCAGAACCCCGACGTCAAGTACAAGGTGATTTGGGGCAATGTTTTCTGGGGAGTGGCCCTCTCTGGGTGTTTCCTTCTCCCCACCATTTACTTCTTTGGCTTCAGTATGTTTGAACCTGTCGCCGAAAAGCTCCCTGGCACGCCTGGGGCCATCAACTGAAAATCAACATCAACGTCCCCACCCACCTGCGATTGTATCAATGGTGGCTTTTTTTATTTCCCCCTTTTCCTGGTAAAATACAGCTATGACTAAACTATTCAAAAATCCAGTCTTTTATCTTGCCTTAAGCATTATCATTTATATTGCTGTTTTCTTTTACTTATCTTTTTATAAATACGCTAATTTTTTATACAACCTGGAGGATCTATCTATTTTCATTAACACCCTTTACAATACTGCACACGGCAATTGGTTCTGGTTTTCTACTCATGGAGGATACAGTTACTTAGGAGACCACTTGGAATTAATTTTAATTTTTCTTGTTCCCTTTTATCGTTTATTTCCAACTCCCCTCACTCTTTTATTTTTCCAGACATTACTTATTGGACTAAGCGCCTGGCCATTATATTTAATCTCTAAAAAATTTTTCTCCCACTCCCCTAACCTCACTCCCACTCTACAAAAATTTGGCCCGCTTTTAATCGCCATTACTTTTCTTACCAATCCCTATTTACACAATATTAATTTAGATGAATTTCATCTGGCACCTTTTTTAATATTCTTTTTTCTTTGGACATTTTATTTTTATCTACAAAAAAATTACAAACTATTTTGGCTTTTTTTTATCCTGACTTTGATCAGCCGAGAAGACGCCTGCCTTACTCTAGGTGCCTTGTCTTTAGTAGCTGTTTGGGAACACAGAAAAAATTTATGGGCTAACAAAAAATGGTGGCTTTACCCCATGTTAATTTCTGGCGTCTGGTTTTTAATCGCCATGACCGCAATTAATTATTTTAACCCCGGTGATGGTTACAAATACCTCTTACTCTACGGCAATATTTTTGACCCACTTAATTGGCTCCTAAAAATTTTTAGTACAAA
>JAPLWR010000002.1 GCA_026396495.1 Candidatus Magasanikiibacteriota bacterium
GCCAAGATATTGTCTTCCATTTAGCAGGAATTAAAGGGTCACCAGTCTTAACTAGAGATAAACCGGCGTCATTCTTTGTCCCTACAATCATGTTTAATACACACGTCTTGGATGCTTGTATGAAGAATGATATTGAATGGACGCTATATACAAGCACAGTCGGGGTATATGGGCCGTCCGAATTTTTAAAAGAAGATGATTTATGGAAAGCTTTCCCCTCTAAAAATGATTGGTTCGCAGGGTGGGCTAAAAGAATGGGCGAAATTCAATTGGACGCATATAGAATAGAAAGAAAAAAAGCTAATTTTTCCATCGTAAGACCTGTTAACGTACATGGAAAATTCGATAACTTTAATCCGGAGACATCGATGGTTATTCCTTCTCTTATTCATAAAATTATTAATACTAAAGATAAGATTACATTATGGGGCGATGGGTCTCCAGTTCGAGATTTCGTAAGTGCTTATGACGTAGCTAGAGCGATGATATTTTGTGTCGAGCATGAAATTTCTGAACCTTTGAATATAGGAAGTGGCGTAGGATATAGTATTAAAGAACTTGCGGAAAAAATTATTAGGCTTTCCGGCTCCAAAGTCGATATAGAGTGGGACACGACCAAACCAAATGGAGACGCCCGACGAGTGGCAGATATTTCTAAACTTTTATCTTATGGGTTTAGACTGGAAAAGTCTTTAGATGAAAGCTTAAAAGAAGTGATAGATTGGTACATCGTTAATAAAAGCAATCTTCAAAAAAGATATGATGTTTTTTTAAAATGAAAGCTGGTTTTACCACTTTAATTACTGGATGTTCTTCTGGGCTCGGAAAATATCTGCACGAAGAAATTGATAGTGTTGCATTTAATAGGAATTGCCCACCTTACGCCCTCGATATTGATACCATCATTCATTGCGGATGGGACACTAAAGTTACTGACCCTAGTGAGAAATATATATATAATGCTTTAGATTTGGTCCAAAGATTATGTTTAATAAAGCATAAGAGATTTATTTTTATATCTACAATCGATGTTTATAACAAATTATCATTAGTTGAGCACGAAGAGTCCGAACAAATAGACGTTAGAGAAATTACTGGTTTATATGCTATAAGCAAATATTTTGCAGAAAATATAATATTAAGACAAGCCAATAATCCCATTGTTATCAGACCCTCAACTTTAATGGGGAAGTATTCTAATAACAGCATTTTCAAGTTGAATTGTCATAAACCAGTCAGATTAAGTGGAGAATCTAAATTAAATATTATATTATATAGTCAAGTTAAAGATTTTATAATTAAAATGAATAATCGGAGCGATAGCGGCATCTATAATTTAGTTGGAGATGGCGTTGTTGCTCTTGGTGATTTATTTTCTGATTTGGATGGTCTATTTGGAAAATTTGTTTATACATGCGGGAAGTTATCTAACAAAAAATTAAAACAATTTGATATTAGTTTAGCGAAGTCATCTTTCGAGAATTTTCAGACATGGAAAATAAATGAAAACTAAAATACTTATATTAGGTGGCAACGGATTTATTGGTTCGACTTTTGTTGATTTTTTTGCCAGCAATCCTGAATGTGAAGTTTATGCGACTAAACATTTAAATTCAAACTATTGCAAAAATGTTAAAGCGACCTATCTACAGGTAGATTTGCGATTGAAAGATGACGTCCAGAGACTTTTTGACCAGGCACGCCCCGATGTAGTAATTCATGCGGCGGCTGTTACCACCGGCTCTAAAGACGATATCGAGCGACCATATCTACACGTCACAGATAACACGATAATTAATGCATTAGTTTTCGAAGCTTGTCATATTTTTAAAGTAAAACATTGTATATTTTTTAGTTGCACTGTGATGTATCAATCGAAAGATACCTCTCAATCTGAATCGGATTGGAAAATCTCTGATAAATTAATAGATTCTTATTTTGGCGTCGCTAATATGAAGATTTATGCGGAACGACTATGTGAATTCTATTCTAGACTGGGAGAGACTAAATATACTGCTATCCGGCATTCGAATGTCTATGGACCTAGAGATAAATTTGATTTAGATAAGTGCCATGTTTTACCAGCCATGATAAGAAAGGTTATCGAGGCAAATGGTTCTTTAGAGGTTTGGGGCGACGGGACCGCTAAAAGAGACTTGATTTATATTGATGACTTAATTAACTTCGTGAGTTTAGTTATAAAAAATCAAACTGACGCTTTTGAGTTGTTTAATTGCGGATATGGACAAGCCTTTTCTATTTTAGATATTATTAATATTATAAAAAATATTGTTAAAAAACCTGAATTACAGTTAGTATTTAATAATTCTAAACCTAATATTCCAACAACTCTAATTTTAAATTGTAGTAAAGCGAATGAAACATTAAATTGGTATCCAATAACCACATTACAAATTGGCATTGATAAAACAGTTAAATATTATAAAGAAGTATTATGCAGCCAATAGTGTCGTTCCTTGTTCCGACGGTCGATTTCGATAAGAATGCCATCTTTACAGTTGACAGTATTTTAAAATGTAATTTTAATTTTGATTTTGAAATAATTTGTTGCTCAAAAAAAGAAATCAACTATAATGGAGTTATTTGGGAAAGTGAGCCGGAAGAGAATCGCGGGTCTGTGTTACCAATTAATTTAGCTTATAAAAGGGCTTCTGGGAAATACGTATCCCTTTTAAACGACGATTTCACTATAGATAACAGTTTCGTAAATATATTAAATTTTTTAGATTCAGAGAGTTTCCCTAATAAAATAAAAATATCAGCTTTGTATCCTATATCCAGGCTGGAATTCAATGATATGAAATATATAATAGACCAAGTTCCGAACGGGAAGACTCTTCCTTGCCAATTAGCATGTTTTCCAGTTGCTTTAAAATCTGATGTTTTTAATTACTTGGGGCGAAATTTGTTAGACTCAAGATTTTCTCATCATTTTTCTGATATGTATTTAACTTATTATATATATAAAAAATTTGGGGAAACTATACCACTGTGCCGAAATGCCATTATTTAGCCAAGAATCGAATTAACCAGTAATTTTGAGGATAATAAAAATGCGAATACTTATAACCAATTAGTCTCGGCGGACCCAATAACTTATCAATAAAATGAATTTAGATTTAACTATAGTATTACCATCAATTAGACCTCGAAATCTTATTAAATTTTATAAATCTTTACAAAATTCTTGTAAAAAATATTCTTTTGAACTAATCATAGCTAGTCCATACTTATTGCCAGAAGAATTAATGACAGAACCTAGTATTAGATTTGTACACACTTATTCAAGTCCGA
>JAPLWR010000109.1 GCA_026396495.1 Candidatus Magasanikiibacteriota bacterium
CCAACCACCATGCGCATCTTTTTCAGTTGATAAAAATCCTGGCACTCCAGACAATAATTCATTAAAATACCCTTCCACGCCGTAAAAACCTTTGGGCAAATTTTGATTGTTATAACCTAAATAACCCAACTCCTGAGCAGCCAAAGTTTTTTCCGGATAATACCTAGCTGGCTCCGCGTCAAAAAAAACACCACTCAACTTCTCTAGTTTTAATTCTTCTACCGTATCAACAGAAACTTTTTTCTTAATAATTTCATAACGACTATTTTCTTTATTAATTTTATCTAAAACTTCTTTTTCTAAAACGTCTAATTTTTTAGATAAAACTTGGGTCAAAACAACGACATCTTGTTTAGTTTCTTTTACTACCTTAGGATCTACCACAACTGTATACACTTCTTTGTTCAGTGCTGCAGGAACAGGTGAATCTGGATTTTTTAAATCTTGAAAATATATTTGTCCACGATTAGGCCATAAATCTAAAAAAATATTATGACGATTTTCCGCTGCCTTGGCATACAAATCATAATTAATCACTTGCAAAAAAAATAATTTAATTACAACCAACAATAAAAAAAACAACGCTAAATAGCGTATGACGCCTAAGCGCTTATCTTGATTAGACTCTTCTTTTCTTTTATGATGACGAAAATTAGCCATGTTAAGCAAACTTTGTCTTGCCGCCGTATTCGCCAACCCGCTTTTTGGCAACTTCTTCATCGATAATTCCTTTTTTCACCAGATCCAATAAATCATTACTCAAAGTCATCATACCTTCTTTTAGACTAGTTTGAATAACTGAAGGAAGTTGAGCTATTTTATTTTCTCTGATTAGATTAGCCACGGCTGGCGTATTAATTAAAATTTCACGAGCCGCCACCAAATCACCTTTTTTAGTAGGAACAAGTTGCTGAGAAACAACTGCTCTGAGTACTGATGACAACTGCACCAAAACTTGTTTTTGTTTATAACCTTCAAAAACATCAATTATGCGCTCTACTGACTCCGCAGCGCTAGGGGTATGTAAGGTAGAAAAAACTAAATGCCCTGTTTCTGCTGCAGTTAAGGTTGCGGCAATAGTTTCTGGGTCACGCATTTCACCAACAAAAATTACATTAGGATCTTGGCGCAAAACACGCTTTAAAGCTTCTTGAAAAGACTTAGTATCTATTCCTACCTCACGTTGTTCTACCAAACTTTTTTTATCTACAAAAACAAATTCTACTGGGTCTTCAATTGTCACAATATGGGCTTTACGATCTTTATTAATCATCTCAATCATAGCCGCCACAGTTGTTGACTTACCACTACCAGTTGGGCCAGTTACTAAAACCAAACCATCGTACAGTTTGGGCAACTCGTACATAATAGGTGAAAATTTCAAAGCTTCTGGACTGGGAATAACTTGCGGCACCAAACGAGCAGCTAAGCCAATTTTACCTTCTTGCTGATGGATGTTAATTCTAAAACGTGTGCCAGATACTTCGGCGCTAAAATCTAATTCTAACTCTTCTTCAAATTTATCTTTTTGATCTTTGCTTAAAAGACTTAAAATTTCTACTTTTAACTCAGCCACTGGCAATTTTTTGTTTTCAACTTCCTCTAAATTTCCAAAAATTCTAACTAGGGGCAGTTCTTCTCCCACTAAATGTAAATCTGAGGCCTTTTTTTCAATAGCGTATTCAAAATATGACTTGATCTGTTTCATACAATACTTTAAAAATTAAGATTATTTCTTCTTAATTTTATCATATCTTGATTTTTAGGGCAATTTAACCTATACTGGCCTTATTCGGGCTGTAGCGCAGTTGGTAGCGCGCATCGTTCGGGACGATGAGGTCGTGGGTTCGAATCCCGCCAGCCCGACCAAAAAGATAATTAAAAACATCTGATTTTAGATGTTTTTTTGTTAATATAAAAAAATATTAATATTGACTTTTTTTAATAATTTTGATTATATAAATTTGGCTCTGGCATCTTGATGAAGGCTCTTTGAAAACGGAGGGAAATATGAAAGAACTCATCAAGGAACAATTGTTTCAATTTGCTCTTTTGATTGCGACTGATGATTGGAACAGGGTTCTCGACTTTTGTATCACCAACAATACTGATGTTAGGTCTGCAACAGAGCAGCTGACTCGGTATATTGAATGCAGATACCTAAGAGAAAACAAAATCAAGAAACTTAGCGAAATTCCTGATTCTCTCA
>JAPLWR010000100.1:0-359 GCA_026396495.1 Candidatus Magasanikiibacteriota bacterium
TCCTTGCCCAGTGTCGGTAAAAACTAGATTGGGCTGGCACAAGCCTGATGAAATACTAACAATAGCTCCCATAATGGAACAAGCTGGAGCAGATTTATTATCTCTTCATGGTAGAACAAAACTCCAAGGCTACGCTGGTGAAGCTAATTGGGAAATGATCGGGCAAGTTAAAAAAATAATTAAGATTCCCCTCTTAGCCAATGGTAGTATTTTTGAATTGTCTGATATCAACAAATGTTTGGAACAAACTAAGGCTGATGGAATTTTAATTGCCAGAGGTGCTTTAGGTAATCCTTGGATTTTTAAAAACATTGAAAAAACTACCTTGTCTTTAGCAGAATTTAAAAAAACCATCCTAG
>JAPLWR010000100.1:408-4711 GCA_026396495.1 Candidatus Magasanikiibacteriota bacterium
ACTGCAAAAAAAACAATACGGTGAATACGGAATAACTCTTTTTAGAAAACATTTAATGTTTTATCTAAAAGGTTTACCACACACTAAAGATTTAAAAATAAAATTGACCCAGGTAGAAACTCTGGATCACTTAGAAAGTATATTAAACGAGTGGCAATAATTAGGCCATTATAAATATCACCATATCTCCTAAATTGGTGCCCACATATCCGGTCTTAATAAGCCCACCCACCTCATTAAAAAAATTATAAGCGTCATTCTCATCTAAAGCTTTTAAAGGGTCCATCTTCAAATAATGGGCTCTTTTTAAAGTATTATAATCTACCATAGCTCCACCAACCTTTTCTGGACCAACTCCATCCACACCATCAGAATCAAAAGCTAAAAAATAATCACCGGATTTTAAATACGGTAAAACGGCCAAAGCCATTTGTTGATTACGCCCCCCAGGTTGTTTGGTTTTGACTTTAAAGGTAGTCTCACCAGCAGCAGCATATAACAAACGCTTTTTATTATCACGATGCATTTTGTTAACAAAAGCTGGGCCAATTTTATCTGTAAAACCTTGCATTACCTCGGTAATAATTTCTGCTTTAAAACCAATTTTAGTAGCCTTAGCTGCAGCTGCTTTAGCTAAAGTCTCATGACTGCCAATAATTAAATTAGTAACATTAACAAAATCATTTTTAGGGGTTTCCGAATACATACCACGGCTTCCTTCTTCTAAATATTGTTTAATTTTGCGAGGAATTTTCTCACACACCCCATATTTATTTAAAACTTCTACCGCTTTTGCAAAAGTTGTTTTATCTGGCACAGTTGGCCCAGAAGCAATGGTGGATAAATCATTACCAACAACATCAGATAAATAAAAAGAGATCATTTCTCCCTCTTTTAATTTTTCTGCTAAACGTCCACCTTTAATTTGAGAGAGATGTTTTCTAACACTATTTAAATCTTGTATATTAGCGCCACAACGCAGCAAAACTCTGGTGGTTTCTATCTTTTCTTCTAAACTAATGTCGTCAGCTGGATAACTTAGCAAAGCAGAAGCGCCACCAGAAAACAAACCCAAAACCAAATCACCTTTTTTAGCTTTGCCAACTAATTCCAAAACTTTTTTGGCTCCCAAAAAACTACCTTCTGTAGGAAAAGGATGGCCAGCTAAATTTACTTTAATCTTTTTTAATTGTTTGCCTTGTAATTTTTCCGGAATACTAACCACCCCAGCTGTTAATTTAGTTTTTAAAATTTCTTCCGCAGCCAAAGCCATTCTAAAACTACCCTTGCCGGCACCCACGACATAAACTTTTTTATATTTTTTAAAATCTATTTGTCGTAATTTTTGTTTAGTCAAAACAAAAGGATCCGCCGCCTTTAAGGCGTACTCTAAAATTTCTAAAAGATTGGCTCGCATTACCTGATCTTTTTTGCTGCCAGATAAATTAATTAGATCACGCTTATTTTTAACCATACAACCCAACTTTACAATTCTCTATTTAACTAATTTATTTAAACCAGAAACATTAATTACCATACCATCCAAAGAACCCATAACATTGACAGTATCCCCTGTTTTATAACCCTTACCTTCAAAAATAGAAAGGGTGTTTTTTTCTAAAATTTTTAAAGTATAAACTTTGTCACCAACAGTTAAGGTCGGGGGTTCAATCAAATTTAATGTTCCAGACCATATTTCCTGCCCCTTGGTAAGGCTTTCAGGAATAACAGTAGTGGTTGGCGGTTGGGAAATATTAGTTGATTCATTAACTGGTGAAAAAATTGGTGTTTTAAAAATAAACTTAATAACTAAAATGGCAACGATAGAAATTGCCACCAACACACCAATAATAAGAAAAAGTTGTTTTTTGAGCATATTTTGCTTATAAAAATAATTTAATATGGATCTATTATAACAAAAATATAACTAAAACAAAATACCCGCCTGAAAGACGGATATTTTGTTTTGATAATATAGGGTAAAACTCTATTTATATTTGATAGCCACCGGTCCTAGGCGCTCTAGGTTGGAGTGGTCTCGCTTCATTAACAGTAATGTTGCGACCATCCAAGTCCTTGCCATTCCACATTGCAATGGCGGCATCGGCTTCTTCGTCAGAAGACATTTCCACGAAACCAAAACCTTTTGAGCGTCCGCTAAACTTATCAGTGATGATAGTAGCGTCAGCAACGGTACCAGCTTGTGAAAAGGCGCTCTTGATAGAATCAAGAGAGGTTGTGTAGGACAAATTGCCTACGTATAACTTTTTTGCCATAAGAATCAAGAAATTTTTAGAGTGTAAGGCGACCTTCTCGCTAGTTTCTTAACTTCTAAGGCGAAAAGCCAAAGGGCTATTTAAGCTAAGCTTAAGTTAGCCAAGAAAACGCTTTGAGAAACACTTACTACTTAAAACAAGTATAACATATTTTTTATCTTTTGTCAAGTGGCGATAGTGGATAATTTAATAAAAAACCGCAGTAGTTAAACCGCGGTGGGGTTCTTTTTCAAAGCAAATCAAGTCTCCTGAGTTGGTGTTCCAAACCTAGCTGTTTGGCAATTTCCACATACCTTGTTGTGGTTTCGTAATGATAAAACCATTGCGAGCATGTGGGACCAATCTTATAGGCTTTAATCATGACCATTTTGCCACTAACAAAAACATCGGAAAAATCCAATCGGTAGGAATGCATCTTTCCGCAACGGCATCGAAACCGACGGACAGCTTCACCCTTCTGCTTTCCAGCCATTTTCCTACCCCCTTTTAACGTTCAAAGATCTAAATTATTCTTACCACAAAAAGCCCCTGTTTGACAAATATCACTAAGTGGATTAGTAAAAGGACAAAGGGCATGTGTCAACGCGCATGCCCTCTTTTTTTAACAAAAAAAACCAGCCTGCTTTTATACAGACTGGCTAAAAAATAAATTATTTATAATATTTCTTTAATAATCGCCTCGGCAGAAATTTCTTCGTACAACATTAATTCTGCACTTTTGCCACTATGGGGGCGCTTTCTGACAGCTAACGATACAACTTTGCCCGCTTCTGTACCCAAGGCACTTCTAACAGCCTCCCCAATCCCACCTTCAGAATAATGATCCTCCACCACTACGATTTTATCAGTGACTCTAGCTGATTCTTGTAAAGTTTTTTCATCAAGTGGTTTGATGGAATATAAATCAATCACTCGTACAACAATCCCCTGCTTTTTTAATTCTTCATAAGCTCTTAGTGCTTCAAAAACTGTGATACCAGCGGCCACAATTGTAGCCACATCATTATTACTAGATTTTAAAACCTTGGACCCACCAATTTTAAATTCTTCGTTTGGTTGATAAATAACTGGAACAGCCTCGCGAGTAGAGCGCAAATAACACAAACCTTTAAATCTAGCCATTTCTTCTACTAATTTTTGGGTAGCTACGGCATCACTTGGATATAAAACCACAGAACCAAATACGGATCTAAACAAAGCAATATCTTCTAGTCCCATCTGCGAAACTCCATCTGGACCAATAGATACACCCACATGTGAACCACAAAATTTAATATTAGCCAAACTATAAGCAGACATTCTAATTTGATCAAACGCTCTGGTAAAAAAAGCACCGAAGGTGGAAACAAAAGGAATTTTGCCAGCACGAGACAAACCTAAACCCACGCCTACCATATTTTGCTCGGCAATAAACATCTCAAAAAATCTTTTAGGATAAATATTTTTAAAAGTTTCTGAACCCGTAGAATTACTAACCTCGGCATCCAATACAACCATATTGGGATATTTAGATAATGTTGAAACCAATGCCTCTCCGTAAGCCTGACGCACTGCTTTTTTATCTCCCAATTTATAGATAACTGGAGCAGCGGGTATACTTTTTTCTGTTTTAACTACTAAATTTTTTGGTTTACTAGTTTTTCCTTGCCAATTAGTATCTACCACCCCCAAATCTTTAATAGCTTTTATGGCTTCTTCTTTTGATAAAGTTTTTCCATGCCAGCCTTCTTTGTTTTCTGCCATCTTCACACCCTTACCTTTTAAAGTCTTGGCAATAATGGCTACTGGTTTTCCTTTAACTTTTAATGCTTTGGCATAAGCCGCTAAAATTTTTTCTAAATTATGACCATCTACCACAATAGTTTCCCAACCAAAAGCTTTTAATCTTTTTTGATAATCCCCAACTTTATGTCCAAGCATTGTCTCCCCTCTTTGTCCTAAGCGATTTACATCTATTATGGCCACTAAATTATCTAATTTATAATAAGTAGCAAGTTGTACTGCCTCCCAAACAGACCCCTCGGCCA
>JAPLWR010000100.1:4741-6114 GCA_026396495.1 Candidatus Magasanikiibacteriota bacterium
CTTATCCACATATTTGGCGTTTAGAGCAAGTCCTACACCTACTGACAAGCCTTGTCCTAAAGAACCTGTGGCTGCCTCAGTATAGGGAAATTCCATAGTAGGATGACCCTCTAATCTGGATGTAAAATCACGCAAAGTTAATAATTCTTCTTTTGTTACTTCCCCAGCTACTGCCCACAAAGAATAAAACAAAGGAGCGGCATGCCCTTTAGAAAAAATTATTCTATCATTATTGGGATTGCTTGGATTTGACGCTTCATAACGCAACACACCACCAAAAAATAAAGTAGACATGAGTTCTACTGCGGACAAAGAAGAAGTTAAGTGGCCTGAACCAGCTGCTGTGGTTGACTGAATAATATAGTAGCGAAGCAACTTAGAAAGATTGGCCAAATTTTTTACTGACATACAATTAATTTTACATCCTAATTTTAGAAAATAAATAAGTCGCCACAGAAATCATTAAAATATTTACTAACACCAAAACACCTAAATTCAAACCTAAAGAAAAATGACCCGCGTTGACCAAAGCAAAACGGAGAGCATCAATACCATAGGTTAAAGGATCCATTATAGCCACTATTTGTAAGGCCTTAGGCAATCCAGCTAAAGGAAACATGGCGCCAGATAAAAAATAAATTGGCATGACCAAAAAATTAATAATCAACTGAAAACCATGCATGTCTTCTATTACAGAGGCAATAGCGGTCCCCAAAGAGGTAAAAAGCAAGGCAATTAAAAACATTATTATTAAAGCCAAAGGTATGTCATGATAATGTTCCACTCTAAAACCTACAATAATAGTTAAAACTAAGACGATGAAACCTTGTAACATAGACACAGTGGCCCCACCCAAAATACGGCCAATTACTATTTGATAACGAGGCACGGGCGCCACAAAAGTTTCTTTTAAAAAACCAAATTGTCTATCCCAAATCATTTCTATCCCAGAAAAAACAGAGGTGAATAAAATACTCATACCAATGATGCCTGGAGCTAAAAAACTCAAATAATTTCCCCCGCCAGCTTTTTGATAAATTGGTCCAAAACCAAAACCAAAAGCCACAAAAAATAACAAAGGTTGACCCAAAGAACCAATAATTCTAGCTTTGGAACGTAAATATCTTTTAATTTGTCTTAACCACAAAATATAAATAATACCCATATAATTATTTTCGTTGCATCTTTCTATGCATTCTTAAATTATCCACGGCTCCAACTTCTTGCTCCCTAATAGAACGTCCAGTCAACATTAAAAAAGCATCTTCTAAATTTTCTGCTCCAGTTACTTCTTTAATCTTTTCCACTGTTCCCTCTAAAATAATCTTTCCCTGGTCAATAATAATAATTCTATCAGCCACCCTCTCTGCTTC
>JAPLWR010000100.1:6149-17603 GCA_026396495.1 Candidatus Magasanikiibacteriota bacterium
AAACAGTCATACCCTCATTTTTATTTAAATCTTCTACAAACTCCCAAATATGATTTCTGGTTTGAGGATCTAACCCTAAAGTAGGTTCATCTAAAAATAAAATTTTAGGATGATGTGTTAAAGCCCGAGCAATTTCCAAACGTCGACGCATACCCCCAGAAAATTTTTTGACCAATTCATTGCGTCTATCCCACAATTCTACAAATTTTAGCATTTGTTCAATCCTGGGCTCCCGATCTCTTTTGGACACTTTATATAAAACCGTATGTAATTTAACATTTTCATAAGCAGTTAAATCTTCATCTAAACTTTGATCTTGAAAAACAATCCCAAAAGAACGTCGCACAGCATCAGGATTAGTCACAGGGTCAGCCTCATTGATTAAAATCTTACCAGAGGTGGGATTAAGCAATGTGGTCAACATCTTGATGGTAGTGGTCTTCCCTGCCCCATTAGGGCCCAAAAAAGCCACAATCTCACCCTTAGCTACATTAAAAGAGATACTATCTACAGCTATGAATTCCTTAAATTTTTTAACTAAATTTTCTGCTTGCATCATATTATTTTTTTATCATTAAATCTTCTTGCTCTTTCTTTAAAGACAATAAATTTTTCTTGGTCCATTTTTTACTTTTCAACATCTCAGCAATCCAATTGCCGCCCAACAAATGTGGCATCATTACATAATTGGCTCCAGCCGCATATAAAGCCTTGGCCTCATATGTATGGTAAGCATTAGCAATAATTAAGACATCTTTATTATATTTATGAACATACACAATTAAATTAACTTGATCGTCAACCGCCGGAATAGTCATAACGATCATCTTGGCACTAGGCAATGGCAAATCATCCAAAAATTCAATATCAGCTACATCACCAAAAAAAGCCGGTGTTTTAGTCTTACGCATTTCTCTAATCACACGGGGATCAAAATCAATTACAGCAAATTTAATATGAAGCTCTTTTAAGGCTTTGCCAACTTGACGGCCGATTCTATGATAACCAACCAGCCAAACATCATATAAAGATGGTACATTATTAAGCTGACGATGTTTATCTTTGCCAAATAATTCAAAAAAAGGAATAAAGGCACGATAAATAGCTTCATTATAAAGTATTAAATAAGAAGAAGTAAAAATTGTAACAATGGCAATTAAAGTAAAAACGGAAACAATATTACTATCTACATATCCTAATTGCTTAGCAGCGTAAAGCATGACAAAACCAAACTCGCTAACTTGAGCCGCCGTTATAGCTATTAGAAAACTATTACGTCTGGTAAATTTTAACAAGCGATAAATAAAATATAGAATTATTGGATTGCCAATTAAAATAAACAAAGAAAAAATCAAGCCGGGCCACCATACAGCGTTTAAAGAGTTTAAACTAATTTCGCTACCCAACACAATAAAAAATAAAACTAAAAAGAAATCCCGCAAAGGTTTAATGCGACTGGCTATTTCCGGCTGATAAGGAGAAGAACTTAAAGAAATACCAGCAGCAATTGCCCCAATTTCTACAGAAAAACCCAGCATATACAAAAGACTAGATAAACCAAAACACCAAGTAATAGTGAAAATAAAAAGCAACTCACTAGAATGAGCAATTCTATCTAGAAAACGAGGCAAAAAATACTTGGAAAAAAGATAGATGAAAAAAATTGCCCAAATTCCTTTGGCAATTAAAAAAACCAAAGTCTGGGTAACTTCCCCACCCACTTTTAACAAACCAATCGCCACCATAATTAGGAGGGCGATCAAATCTTGAATGAGCAATAATCCAATAGTGTACTTACCGTAGATTGTTTCAGTATCTTTTTTATCAGCCAATAATTTAACAATGACAATGGTGCTAGAAAAAGTAGTGGCCACGGCCAAATAAAAAGCTGCGGTAAAAGAAAATTTCAAAGCCAAAAGTAAAATAGTCCCAATAACAGCTGTAAATACCAATTGACCTACCCCACCAAATACAGAAATTGTCCCTATTGTTTTTAAACGATTAAAATTTAAATTTAGTCCAATAGCAAACAACAATAAAACCACACCAAATTGAGCAAACATGGCATAGGTTGCTTTATCACCGTGCAAAAGGTTTAAAAACATTGGTCCACTGACAATACCAGCCACAATGTAAGCCACAATCAATGGCTGACGCATCATGCGCACAAAAAACGCTATTGCCACGGTAATAGCTAGAAGAGAACTAATCTGTAGAAAGATATTATCCATCATAAAGAACAAAAAAGAATAGACGGGTAAATTATTCTGTGGTCACGCCGTCAAATTCTTCATCGTCAGCTAAAGCTTGTTCTTTGGTTGTGTGAACCACACCATCACGGTGATGAGCTGGGGAATAAATGGTGTAGAGTTTCAATGATTCAATTGAAGAAGTATTGATGACATTGTGCTCGGCACTAGAGGGTACAATTACCACATCGCCGTCCCCCACGATATATTCATTACCATCAATTAACACTTTTCCATCCCCTTTTTCAAAACGAAAAAATTGATCATTGTCCGTATGAACCTCCATTCCAATTTCTTCATTGGGCTTTAAAGTCATTACAACCAATTGGCAGTGTTTGCTTGTATATAACACCTGGCGAAAATCACTATTCTCTAAAGTAAGCTTTTCAATATTACTTTTATATCCCTTCATAAAATTAAAATTAGTTAAGTTAATTACAAGTATATTTTACCACATTTAGGCTTTAAGGTGCAATATTTTTAGATAACGAAAAAACCACCCTGTTGAGGGTGGGAGTGGACCTTAAAAATTTACGGCATAGTTCTTTTGGTAAACTCGTCAAGGGCCTGATAAGCTGCTTCAGCCTCTGGCCCAAGAGGTGAAAAGAGGTGTTCCATGGGGTTTTCTTCATTGTGCAGACCGGCTTCCTGCTCTTTTTTGACAGCTTCTCTAAGAGCCCCAATCAAACGTTTTGCCTCCTCTTGTTCACCATTTTTCAAATACTGGGACAAAAACCCGACGTATGAAGAAATCATGGGAACTAACTGACCCACACTATACATTGTCGCCATTGTTTTCCTCCCTAATTACTAAAATTAACCCTAACAAAAAAATTAAAGTATGGCAAGGTGAAAATTTGTCAACCTAAAATATAATTATCATCTAAAGAAAACCCCATCTTAAAAAAGATGGGGTTTAATGTGCAGGCGCGATAATCAATTATTTAACAAATTGCTTAACCAACCAACCAAACAAGCTAAATCCTTTTTGTAAATCATTAACTAGATTTTGAGCATCCGATTGTGTTTGTTCTAAAAGTTGAATTTGTTGTGTCACTTGTTGTTGATCAGCTAAATTAGCCAACTTATCTTTAAGTTGAGTAAGTTGTTGAATTTTTTCTTTATTTTGATCTAATAATTTTTGAGCATTTTTAATTTCTGAATATTTAGGACCGATTAAAAATCTGACAAAACCACTACGATTTTTAATATTTTCTAAACTTGTTTCTATTTTTTGATGATCATCATTCTGACTTTGTGCAATAAGTCTCACTTGTTCCCCAATACCGCCCTGTCTATTTGCTACCTCTAATAATTGTTTAACGGCGTTAGCTACGTCACTTCTTCTTTCTTCAGCTGTTTTATTAACT
Source organism: Candidatus Magasanikiibacteriota bacterium (assembly GCA_026396495.1). Taxonomy (GTDB): domain Bacteria; phylum Patescibacteriota; class Patescibacteriia; order Magasanikbacterales; family UBA10003; genus GWC2-40-17. The sequence goes on from JAPLWR010000100.1 coordinate 9,769, forward strand.
TCTTTTTCTGTAGAGGTTACTTCTTTATTGCTCAAATCACTAGTTGTGGCATTTTCTCTTCCATTTTGTACCTGGTTTACTGTAGTAGTTACTCTCTTTATGGAGCCATTATTTTTTTCCACATTGACCCCCTCGTTAGACTCAGCGCGCGCGTAACCAGCTAATGCTAGCATAACTGCTAAAGAAGCAATTATAAAAATTTTATACTTCATATATTAAATATTTAGGTCAACCGGATTTTAAGACCGATTAAACCTTAAATTAAAATTAATAATTAAAAGCCTGCTTATTATAAAGTATACTCTTTTTGCAATAATTAAGGAATACATTAGAATGATGGTTAAACCGTTACTCAAACACCACAGGAATTTCCAAACTATCATCATTTTGAGATATTCCAGAAGGATTATCTTTGCGTAAAATTAACGCTCCACGATTGCTGACAGTAATATCCGGCTTAATAAATTCCAAGGTAGCCTGAAAAGGCACAAACTCTGTAGTCATCCATCCCCCAAGTGCCACAGCAATACCATTGGCAACAATTCTGCCATCCCAATTAACCAGTACAACTGGAAAACTACCTTCAAAAAACCAAGTTCCACGTGCCTGTCCCTTAACTATTAGAGGGCTAGAAATACTAGCACCAGACAAAGGGGTTTCTACTTTAATTAAATTGCTTTTGTCTGAAACTTTTTCTGGACAAGGTGCAAATTCACACTTGGGTCCAGTCCTACCAACAGCTGAACCATCTGGGCAAAGTTTAGCTTCCATAGTACATAAAACACCCTCAGAATGTTTTATCCCGTCAGGGTTCATCTGCCACAAAGTAAAATTTAAAAAAGCGGCAAAACTTACCCATAAAATATAGGGTAGTAATAACCAAGCAGCCAATTTAGAAATTTTGGCAAAAACAATAATATTAATTAAAATTGCTAGCCACAAAAATATAATTTCTATAAAAGCGGCGCCAGGATTATGCCAGCCAAAAAAGATAATTGACCAAAAAGTGTTTAAAATTAATTGCAGTAAAAAAACGCCTAAAGCAATCCTGACTGTTTTTTTCTGCCAGCCTTGTTGCCAAACTAAAAAAGCTGCTACACCCATCAATAAAAATAAAGTAGTCCAAACTGGACCAAAAACCCAAGAGGGAGGATTAAAACTAGGCTTAATTAAACCAGCATACCAATTAGGAATAGCTGGGGTTGTAAATACCACGCCAATAATACCGGCTAATTGAGCCACTACTATACAAATGACCAACTTAAAAGGTTTGTTAATTTGCATACTACTTAATTTTAATACTTATATCTTACATTTTATCATAAATAAACTTAAACTAAAAAGACCCAGGGCAGAACCCCAAGTCTTTTTGATTGATATAGCTGAGAAATTATTTCTTCTTTTTAGCAGCTACTTTTTTAAGGGAGCTTTTGATTTTAGCTTCCACGGCTTTGGTTTTTTTGGATTTAACCTCTACCACTTCTTTAGCAACTTCTGGAGCAGCAGCTACAGTTGTAGCTGGTGTCAAAGCTTTTAAGATTTTGTCAAGCTTAGTGCTTAACATATCAAATTGGCCTTTAAATTGCTCGATGCTTTGACTTCCGCCAATTCTTTGTTTTTGTTCATCACCAAAGTTGGATCTAGAAGGTCTTTCAAATCTATCAGATCTTTCACCACGACCTTGACCTTGTTCTCTAAAGCAATCGCTACAGAAAACTGGTCTTTCGCCGGTTGGTCTAAAAGGGACTTCGCATTCCTTACCGCATTTGCCACAAGTGGCTTTATGCATTTCAGGTCTGCCACCATCTCTTCCGCCGCCACCGAAGCTTCTACCGCCTCCGCCAAAACTTCTGCCTCCGCCACCGAAGCTTCTACCGCCACCACCTCCGTGTCGGTCATCTCTATTAAAATTACCCATAAGTTTATTTCTTTAGTTTAATTAAAAGGTCGCCGAATGTTGTTTTAGTTGAATTTAACCTCAATCGACTGCGATTAAATATACCACAAATTAAGTTAAATGTCAAGGAAGAGACCCCTTTCTTTCTAATTTACTCCTTTTCACTCTTTTCTTGAAGATCAGTAATATCCCTTATAACTCCCATAATTGCTGTTATTTTCCCTTGTTCATTCTTAACAGGACTCAAGGAGATACTAATATAAAAATCTTTTTTTCTTAAAACAATTTTTTCCTCAATATTTTTTACACCCTGGCCTGTTTTAAAGACATTCTCACAGTTAGTTCTAATTTTATTTTCCATCTCCCCACTAAAAAATTCAAATATGGATCTGCCATTCATAAGAAAAATTGGCTTGTCAAAAAAATCTGCCAAAGACTTATTTACAACTAAAAAAATATACGCCCTGTCTAACAGAAATATTTGATCTACAGCAGATTCAATAAAAATTTTGTAACTTTCTTCTCTATTTAATAACTCTAAAGTCTTTTCTTTAATTTGCTTTCTTAAAGTTTTTTGATAAACCAAACCTATAACTACAATTACCATCAGTAATCCTAAAATCAAAAGAGCTATTCTAAACCACGTAGGTGCAACCTCTATTTTTTGTAAATATTTACCAAAATTATTATTGATCGAATTATAATAAACACTGTTGGAGTATTCTTTAAGCTTAACTAAATTACTATCCAGGGTGCTGATTAAATAACTATTTTTAGGATTGTTTTTAGATAAAGCAAATCTAAGTTCACTAGGATCAAAGATAATATTGGAACGCTTAACTTGATAAGCATCTTCATTAACAATACCATAGTACCAACTAACCACTCCTACATCAGCTTCATTAGTAGACAGCATTTTAAAAACATCATAATAATTCTCAACATTAACAATATCAGCTTTTATGTTAAAAGAAGTGATAATATTTTTTAAACCCAGAGGACTGGTATAATGAATACCTGATTTTAAAATGGCAATTTTTTTATCATTTAAATCGGAAAAAGAATTAATTTCTAGCCCCTTTCTAGTATAAAATATCCCCCAACTAACAAGGACTGTTTCTTTATTAAAATCAAATTCTTGTTCACGCTCTGAAGAATAAGCCACATCAACCATGAAATCCGTTTTTCCATTTTTTAAATTTTCTAATCCTTTATCCCAAGTATCAAAAACATAGACTATATTCCAATTTTCTTTTTTGGCAATATAATTTACAATATCTGCCCAAAAACCTTTGATTTGACCTTTTTCATCTTTGTAAATCTTAGGAAAATTATCATAAACACCTACCCGAACAGTTAGCTGATCAGCCTTAGGATCATTTACTGCGGCCAAAACAGGGCTGAAACTAAAAAACAAAAATTGCAAAAAAAGCAAAATAAATGCTATTTTTTTCATATTTTAAGATTAAATTCCCCTCCTTATCTTTAATATTATCATAAAGATAACAAAACAAAAAATCCTGCTTAAAACCACTCGGCACTTGACAAACCTCTCTATTTATGGTATGATATAGTTCTACAAAATATCCTTACTAAATTTAGTCGAACTTTTTAAAAGGAACCAAATTTTTGTAAATTATTCACTAGTTTTACAACTATGAAAGGCATTGTTAAAACAATTGTCGCTGATAAGCACTTTGGCTTTATCACACCTGAAGATGGTTCAAAAGACGTCTTCTTTCATGAAACTGGTTTGCAAGGTGTTCAATTCTCTGAATTGAAATCTGGCGACGCAGTCAACTACGATGAGGAACAATCTGAAAAAGGTCCTCGCGCTGTCAATGTTACCCGCGCTTAATAAGCCGTGTTACATCAAAAACACCCCGTACTTGTACGAGGTGTTGTTGTTTTAAGATGAGTTTTAAAATCTACCCAAATCTAGCTCATGATTAAATTTAATCTTTTTTACAAACTCTGGCATGTGACTAATAAGAATCAAAGCCCCATTGTAATTATTGATAGCCTCGGCAATCACAGGAATGTGACGGAAGTTAATATGATTAGTTGGTTCATCTAAAACCAAAAGTCCAGGTTGCATCAAGACCAATCTAGCAAAAGACAATAAGGCCTTTTGACCTTCTGATAATTGAGAAATTTTTAAACCCATTAATTCTCCGGTAACTAATAAACCAGCTGCCACTGAACGCATATCCTGGATATTCACTTCGCCAATCAAAACACTTTTTAAAGAGTCAAAAACTGTTTGGTCATAATCTAAAGTAGAAAAATCTTGGCTATAATAACCCACACGAGTACCAGGCATTATTACGGCCCCTTCACTAGTACCATTTACCAAAGAGCGAAGCAACGTACTCTTGCCTACTCCATTGGGTCCAGAAATCAATAATCTATCTTTTTGACGCAAAACAATATCTACTTCCTGAATTTGAGGCTCGTGATTTTTAATTACTTTAACAGATTTGATAGTAACAATATTACCAACAATTTCTTGAGCAGGAATTTCAAACTCTCTAATGGTCTTATCCTCGCGACGGACATCCACTTTATTTTCTTCCAGTTCAGCCACCTCTTCTTTTAATTTACTAGCCAGTTTACGCATCTTACCTCCTTTGTTGGCAAAAAAGTTAACCTTTTCTTTATTGTCTCTGATTTCTTTTTCCAATTGAGCATTTTTCTTGATTTCTCTTTCAATTCTTTTATTAATTTCTTCCACTACAGAATAATAATCGCCAACATAAATTTCTGTTTTTTTAGTAAAAACATCCAAATAAATAACACCCTCAGTAAAACAATTTAAAAAATCGGCATCATGAGAAATTACAATCACAGTTTTATCATACATGACCAAAAACTCAATCAAGTGGTCAATGCCAGCTTTGTCTAAATTATTAGTAGGCTCGTCCAAAAGTAAAATATCTGGATTTTGAATCAAAGCGAAAGCTAATAAAATTCTAGCTTGTTGACCGCCAGATAAATCCCCCACTTTTCTATCAATAGGAGTAGTTAAATTAACTGCGTTCATTACTTTGCTGATCTGACTTTTAATGTTCCCTGGAATTTCTCTAAAAGCTTTGGCAAAATATTCTTCCACGGTTAAATGTAAATCTTGTTTAGCAATCATCTGAGAAGCTGTAGCAATACTAGCATTATTAGTAATAAAAACATTACCTTTGGTTGGTTTCAACTCTCCTTTGATTAATTTAAAGATAGTACTTTTGCCCGCACCATTTTGGCCCATCAAAGTTNNNCAATCAACGTTATTTTCATGCCTTTACGCACGCTAAAACAAGCCTCGTCCAAAACAGGTTTTCTTTCTACATATTCAAATACTACTTCATCAAACCTTAAGATTACATCTTCCGCCATAGTTTTTGTTTAATTTAAAATAAATATTAAAATTAATGACGACGAAATGGTCCTGGCTTTGGTTTTCTACGAAACTTTCTATTGGCTCTAAATCCTCTATATTCACCATCATCTTCTTTAGTGGCTAAACTTACTGTGCGACGTGGAGGCAAAGTTGGTAAACCTAAAATAGGAATTGTCTTATTAATAAGTCTTTCAATTTGTCTGACAGCTGATCTTTCTTCTGGACTAGCAAAAGAGATAGCCTTACCAGCAGTTCCAGCACGAGCAGTACGGCCAATACGATGAACATAATCATCTGGACTGCCTGGTAAATCATAATTGATAACCAAAGAGATGTTGTTTACATCAATACCGCGAGCAGCAACATCAGTTGCTACTAAAACTCGGAATCTTCCATTTTTAAACCCAGCCAAGGCCGCTTGTCTTTGAGCCAAAGATCTATCAGAATGGATTTCCACAGCTGAGTGGCCCATATCTCTAATTAAACCGGCAATTTTTTTTGCGCCACGTTTAGTACGAGAAAACACTAAAACAGTGCCAGGATTATCAGCTAAAATTTTATCTAAAAGTTGAATGCGAGCTTCTTTAGGCACCATGAAAATTTCTTGTTCCACCTGGGCAGCTGTTGTGCCAGCGGGAGCAACTTCAATTCTCCAAGGTGTTTTCATAAAACGTGCAGCCAATTCAGCGATAGCTGGGGGCATGGTGGCCGAAAATAATAAAGTTTGGCGATCCTTAGAAGCGTAACTTAAAATCTGTTTGATCTGAGGCATAAAACCAATATCAAACATTCTATCCGCTTCATCCAGAACAACCATCTTTACTCTTAGTAAGGTAAGATTACCTTGTTTTAAATGATCAATTAAACGACCTGGAGTAGAAACGATAATATGAGGATCACGACGGATAGCTCTAACCTGTTGAAATGAAGAAGCACCGCCAATTAAGACAGCTGTGCGCAGACCAAATTTTTGGCCAACCTTCTGAAGAACCTCTTCCACCTGCAAAGCTAACTCACGAGTAGGTAATAAAATAAGTCCTTGACCACCATTTTGGTCAAGTAATTGAATCATAGGCAAACCAAAAGCCAGGGTTTTACCTGTACCAGTTTGGGCAATACCCACGATGTCTTTGCCTTCCAAAACCGCTGGAATACATTGGTGTTGGATAGGAGTAGGAGTTGTGAATTGCAAGCGGCTTAAAACCCCAAGCAATTCAGAAGTGAGACCTAGTGTATTAAAACTAGGCACACTTTGATTCGTTTGTGTCATAGATACAAAATTATGTGACCCGAGTTTCTACTGGGCCACATAATGACACAAAAGATTCGAGTCGTTTGACTGCTTATACAGTCAAATTTATTAGAAATACCAGCTTAACATAAAAAACCACTCTTGTCAAGCAAAAGAAGCTTTATTAGCTGGTTTTAAGGCTAAAAAGAGCTATCAATTTAAGCTTTTCTTCTTTAGACAACCTTTTTATTTTAGCTTCATTTTGACGCGCCAAAGCTAGAGTTTTGTATTTTCTTGTATAAACTACCTTAACTGGCCGACGTCCTCTGGTATACTTGGCACCAGCTTTAGTATTGTTGTGCTCATTTACCCTTTTGGGTAAATCAGTGGTAGAGCCAGCATAAAGAGTTTTATCACAACACTCCAAAATGTAGACGAGATAAGACATTATCTTGTTAATTCATTAGCTAATTCCCCCACCCCAACCCGCTTTTCAGCTGAGTATGGAATAACCTTATGTTCTTTAAAAACATCTGTTATTTTTTTAAGATGTTCTGCTAATTGTGTTTTTTTTATTTTATCTACTTTATTGGCTACAATAATAATATCTTTGCCAGACTCCAGTAAATTATCAAACATATTCATATCATCTTTAGTTGGTCCAACTAAAGCATCCATAATCAAAACTACTTTTTTAAAATCATATTCTGATTTAAATAAAAACCAATATAACATCTTTTGAATTTGATTACGCACTTCTTCTGGAGCCCTGGCATAACCATAGCCAGGTAAATCAATTAAATAAAAAGATCTATTTATGAGAAAAATATTTATTTCTTGGGTACGTCCTGGAGTAGAACTGGACCTGGCTAATTTTTTTTGATTAGTTAAAGAATTGATGACACTGGATTTACCCACATTAGAACGACCAATAAAAATAACTTGGGGCTTTCCATCCTCAAAAATTTCGTTAGTTCCAACCACGCCTTTTACAAATGTTGCTGATTTAATAATCATATATAAATCACACTATCAAATATTAGCTTAAAAGTCAACCTAAAATCTCCCCATCCGGGGAGATTTTTCAAACTATTTCTTATTCTTTTTTGGTTTTTTAATGTTTCTTTGTTGAGCATTATTGCCTTTGGCCATAAAGATTAATATTAAAAATAAAACTAAACTTATTACTAGTATACCACAAAATATTTAAGAAGGTAAATATTAACTCATTAAAGTTCTGCCTCCAATTTCTACCAGCAAGTCTGATAAAGATTCAACCTCTTTCATCTTGGTGGCGGGAATAATCTCCTCGGCAA
>JAPLWR010000100.1:17619-18797 GCA_026396495.1 Candidatus Magasanikiibacteriota bacterium
CAAATAAATCTAATCTCTCTATAGCTTCAGACAATTTTTCTTTTCCGGCGGGTGTTGCTATGACAAATCTCACCCTGGCATCTGTTTCCACCGGGCCACTCTTAATAAGATGTACTTTTTCCATTGGCAATAAAAGCCTGGTGACGCCGGAGGCAGTCATGCCTATTTTTTCAGCCAAATCAACTCGGCTTAATTTTTGGCCAGGAGCTTGATCTAAAGATAAAAGTATTAAAAACTCACTGAAACCAAGACCGCCTAACCCTCTATCAAAACGATGGGTTAAAATGGTTTGCGTCTTTACTAGATTCAAAAAAAATTTCACTGCGGGATTAATTTGATTCATAAATTAAGGTTATTTATTAATTGATTAGTCAAGTATATCTCAATCAAATTAATATGTCAAATAATGATTCTATTTAACAACAACCAATTTAGGATGTATACTATATTAAAGACGAACATGAAAAAAAGAAATCTTTTTTATCTCATATTCATTTTAACCATCTTCTTAACTAGAGTAGGAATTTTTCTTTTTCCAGAAAAAAGGCTGATTATCTTTGGAAAGATAATCCACCACTTCTGGATTGGTTTTTTTATAATTTCCATATATTTTTTGTTGTCTAAAAAATATACCACAAACAGGATAATCCTTTTTTCTTTAGGACTGGGACTAATAGTTGATGAATTAGTTTTTATGCTTTTAAACGGCGAAACCCTAAGAGACTACTGGTCAATTTATTCAATATCGGGAGTCATTATAATAACAGCTATAATTTTTATAATAAGAAAAAAATTAACCCATTCAATATTATGAAAAAAAATTACCTCAAAATAGTAGCTAGTTCTATTTTAATATCGGCCATCGGGGTCTTTGTCGTGGATTACCTTTTTCACTTATTTTTTTCTAATCCGATGGAAACAATCCCCTACTTTCTAGCCAAAATGACATTATATTTTATTTTTTCAATTTTATTTTTATCTGTTATCAATCTACAAAAAAAAGAATTTACTAAAGTATTGATAGGAGGAATAGTTGTATCACTAATATGGGGAACATACTATAATATTCTTCCGGAAATATTTGATTTTTATCCCTTTGGAATCCCACTGCGTGGCTTAACTTTTTTGGGTATGGGACTTTGGGGTACTGGCCTGGCCTTTGGTACAGTACATACTCT
>JAPLWR010000051.1 GCA_026396495.1 Candidatus Magasanikiibacteriota bacterium
ACAGCACGTCTCCGCCGTGATTCCCTGGCTCGCGAGGCGGATGGCGACTGACCACCTTTTGTAACTTTTCAACAATAACAACGGAACCCTTCGGGGCTCCGTCTTTTTTTATCTAACTTCTTGTAATTTTTCTTACAATACTTCAAAGATCATTTTAAAATTTTCAGCCAGTAATTTATTGGTAATAATTGTGCCAAAAAATGGTTCTTGCAAAGTGATGAAAGCAATACTGTCGTTCCAAATTAGAATATCGGTTGGTTTGTCTTTGTATTTATCCGGCAAAAATTTGGCTTCATAAAGACCTTTAAGCGTAGAGATTTGTTCCGGCGCTCCTTTTAATTTTGAGGGACTGGTTAAAATATCCTCAAATACAATTCCTTTTTCTTTGATTTTGCCGGTATAGAAAGTATAAAAATCAGGCATTAAATCAGAAAAGGATTTGGTGGAGCCAATAGCCATTATTTTTTCTGCTTCTAGTGATTGCAAATAAATTTCTTTAATTTGTTCCAGGTTTTCAAAAAATCTAATTTTAGGTTTATTTTTTTGGCTGGAATAGACAGCTCGAATATCTGGAATGATTTTTTCTAAAGTTGTTTTTTTAAGTTCTATAGAGTGAAGCAGTGTCTCTGGGTCATTAGCTAGGTAGGCCTTATGCTTGCCTTTTTCCTGTTCTTTTACCAACCCCTTGTTTTTAAGCTCTTCTAAAATATTATAAGTATTAGTGCGGGCTATTTTAGTGGCCTTGGCGATTTGTGGGGGAGTACTAAGCCCATTTTCTAAGAGGAATAAGTAGACTGCAGTTTCCGATTTATGTAGACCAATTTTTTGTAATTCTAGGGTGAAATTCATATTTTTAGATTATTTGTCAATATTTATTATATCATATATTTAGCTTAATGTCAAGCTTTTTTAAAAATAGTATATTTTATAGTATCAATAATATTGACAATCAGTGATATTTTTGGTATACTGATTAGTTCGAAGATGAGAAAGCAAACAAGTTCTATACAACACATCTGTTAAAAAAGAAGACTGACGTCTGGCAATGGTGCTGGGCGGGGGATTCTTTTAAGACAGAATTGGGGGGAAAGAGCATGTTGACGATTATCAAGGTTGTTGGATTCCAGGCTTCGTTCGGCATTTGGGCGGGAATGTTCCCTTCTGAAAGCCCTGTCCGTGCAATCACGGAAGAGGAGGCGATCAAGGGGCTTCTTGATCAGTGTCGGGGCCGTGTTGACCTCGAGCTGGTGCTGAACAATGGGCTGGTTGTCTCGAAATATGTCTTCGAGATGATGCCCAAGGAAGCACCCGAGGGGTACAGCATCCTGACCATAAAGGAGGTGGACAACGATCAAGATTCCGTGTTCTTGAACTACGCTGTTCCATACGGGGAAAAATTTATCGCCAATGGAGTGGAAATCGTCTTCGGAGAAAATCCGGAGGGGTTCAGCTTCAATTCGGTGATGGATGTATGCGACGATGAAGGGAACAACTCTCCTTCGCCGTATACCCTCCCCCAAAACCGTCTGTGGTGGCGTGATGGTCAGTGGCATCACTGACCGCCCACCCAGCCACGCTTTCCCGCGCGCGTGTAACAAAAGCGCGGGACTCTATTATATTTTCTAAAATGTGTTTGGAAAATATAATGGGGTGATTATTCTTTTTAAAGAAGGAGGATGCCATGGGCAAGGTTGATTATACTCCCAAGAAGAAGTCTCATCACTCTACCAGGAAGGTCATTTGCGACAACCTCGAACTGAGTGTCCTTGTACATAGGACGAATACTTACGGTTACCATCCTGGCCAGCCGCGTAGGCTCATCATCAATATCCAAGTTGATGGAAGGGCTGAAGAGATTTGGGTTCACCAATTCTTCAACAAGCGGCTAGGACGCCTCTCTGATGAGGTTGTGGACCGTCTGTCTGCAACCATGCCAAAAGAGGCAGAGGTGGAAGTTCATTGGGGTGCTTCACGACGCTACCCCTTCTTCTGTCTCACCAAAGCCGAACTTGAAGCATGGCTACAGCGGTACTGGGATTACAAGGATGAGTAGTCCCTAACAACCAACAACGGGTGACCCTACGGGGCCCCGTTTTTTTTATTTGACACAAAATAATCTCTCAGCTAGGATGAGGGTAATCGGCAGGTACGCCTACCGGGATCTAACACTTGGAGTGGGATATGTCCCAGGAAGCTTTCCGTGCCATGCTCAAGGATCGTCCTTTGACAAGGGAAGAGTGGACTCAACTGGCCGAAGAACGTTTTTGGTCTATCAAGCCTCATTTGAAGTATTTTACCTTGGAAGAGTTGGGGCAAGTCAGAGTCCTAGTCAAAAAGACAGGCAATGGTTCTGGT
>JAPLWR010000062.1 GCA_026396495.1 Candidatus Magasanikiibacteriota bacterium
CACCAGGAAATGAAATAGTTGGTTGTAATGTTGGTAAAGCTAGGAACAGAGGTGTAGCGGAAAGTTCTGTTCGTTTTCAGGAACTTGGTCGGAATGGTATTTTGATTCAAACTGACGCAGACACCTGGTTTGAAGATGAACAATTTCTATCAAAAGTAAAAACAATGTTGGGTTCCGACCCGGAGGTTATCGGTGTGGCTGGGGGACTCAATCTTGAATGGGATCCTGAGACTAAAGATCCGAAGGAAAGGGCAGTGCTTCGAAAGAAAGTTGACCGGCTTCTTTTGAGAGAAACCACAAAAAGGCTTGTTGAGTTTTTTAGTGCTCCAAATAAGTATGGTCGTACCTCGTTCATGGGAGCAGATATGATAAGCCGATCATTTGAATCAGCTGTTATTGGTGGAGTCCCAAAAATCAAAGGTGGAGAGGATGGGGCCTTTGGTTCTAGATTAGAATCATATGGTCGGAGGAAGGGAAAAATAGTCGTTGGGGCAAAACATGAGTTATTTGTAACAACATCATTTAGGGAATCAGATCGAACTGGCTCATCGCTCAAAAAGATATTCGATTCAATTAATCCAGATATACCAGAGATGGTTCCAAATGTGTTTGCATTAACAGACCGAGAGGAACCAAAAGAGGTTGAATTAAATAGTACATATGTTGACCGGTTGAAGGTGGCTATTCGAGAAAAGGAAGGGGGTAATGAATATGTTGATGATTTTGAAAAGTCTATGACGTATATTCGTTTGAAACAAGAGTAATTTTTATTGTCTTTGGACTAAGATTTATATACAAACATTTTTTCTGTTTTTTCTCACAATAGTTCTAACATCCTCCACGATGCTCTGAATAAAAACATCTCTTTTTAAGAGGTGTTTTTATTTTTTTTACAGAAGATGTTTAATATATTAAAAGCTTCTAAAATAAGCCCAATTATTTGAATAAAAAATAGGTCGATTATTAAATAATTTGGCTAGTTAATAAATATATACAAAATATGCAAAATTTAAAAAAGAATTCAGTAATATCCTCATTACTTGTTTTCTTTGTATTCGTATTTGGTCTTACTGGACCAATTACTGTCTTGGCTGCAACCGCGCCTAGCCTTGGTGATGCAGCTAGTTTTTCAGTTCTTGGGGCTGCAGCCATGAGTTCTGCTAATCCTACCACTATCTCCGGTGATTTAGGTCTTAGTCCAGGTTTAGCTGTCTCTAAAACTGGAACTTGGACTCACACAGGTGGTAATGACTATTTTGGCACAGGCGGTCTATCAGCAAGCGCCGAGACCGCTGCTTTGGGTGCCTACAATAATTTAGTATCGCAAACCACCACTGGATCATGGGGCACTAACCCTTGGAGTCCTGTGCCAGGTGTTTGGACTGACACTAGTAGCCCTGTTTTTACAGGGACAATTACTCTTAATGGTGATTACAGTGATGTTTGGGTTTTTAAAATAAGTACTGATTTTACTTTTAGTGGCTCTGTTGTTTTAGCTGGCAATGCCCAGGCTTGTAATGTTTTTTGGACTGTGGCTGGTGATGCCACCATTGGCTCCGGCAGTCACTTTGTGGGAACACTCATTGCGCAGAATGATATTACCTCTGCTTCTGGTGCAACTATTAATGGAAGGCTGATCTCCCTTTCAGGAACTACTATTGCTATGAATGGTACTGCTAGTACCATTTCTGGTCCAACTTGCGCCGTCGCCCCAGTAGTTGTTTCAACTCCTACCGGAACAAAATATAATACGCTTACTGTTGTTAAACAAATTATTAATGACAATGGCGGAATTGCAAAGTATCCTAATTTTCCGCTCTTTGTTAATGGGAATCCAGTAACTAGTGGTCAAAGTGTCGCTTTGGTAGATGGTGTTTATACTGTTACCGAAACTAAC